>JAAYID010000083.1 GCA_012744285.1 Alcaligenaceae bacterium | reverse complement strand
TCCACATGCGGAAAAACTCGTCAACCACCGATGTGAATTTGGGCCAGATGTACTCGGGTGTGCCCAACAGGCCTGGCAACCACTGCCAGGCTGCCAGCACCGCCACCAATACGGCCAGACTGCACATTAACGTAAATGCATGTTTCGTCATGCCAGCTCCTTTCGCAGGGGATGTACTACGTGGGGCTCCTGCGGGTGCGTCGACACTGGCCGCGGAAGAACTCAAACTCATTGACCGGCTCCAACAAACTGGTTGGTGTACAACTCATCCAGCGGGGAAGCCTTGCTGACAATACCTTCGGACACGTAGAACTCTTGTACTTTGGCAAGGCGGTCAGGGTCCATCTTGCCCAACACAGGCTGTTTGGCATAGACATACTGGTTGTAGAGGTCCATGATCTGACGCACTTCCGCTTCTTTGCCCTTGAACGCCGGGTTGGCTTCAACATAAGCGGTAACCGCCTTGTCGGTATCCGTCATGATGAGGTTCATGCCCTTGAGCGTGGCGCGAACGATTTTCTGGATAAGCTCAGGGTTGTTCTTTATGGACTCGTCAGAAGCCAGAATGGCCTGGGCCATACTGTCGAAGGTTTCATTGGCCGGCATCAGGGCCACTTTCTTGCCCGCTGTTCGGGCACCGACAACCCAGTCAGGCACACCCGCCATGGCGTCGGTTTTGCCGGAAGCAAACAACTGCCATACTCCGGCCGGACCGGCCGCCTGAATGTCTGCATCGTTGCGCGTCAGACCCGCCTTGCGCAGGGTACCCAGCAAGGCATAGTAGGTGGTGTCGGTATACGCCATGACCGAAATGGTTTTACCTTTCAGTTCAGCCGGCTTGGTAATAGGGTTGGCCTCATCGGACGCGACCAGCGTCAACGAGCCGGCACCGAGTACAGCGACGGCCTTGACCGGGATGCCATTGCCACGGACGATGATCGGGGTATCGCCGATGGCACCGCCAATCACGGCATTGCCGGCACCAATCTGCTTGGCCACATCAACACCACCCTTTCCTGCCACGAAGTTGACCTTCAACCCTTCCTCGGCAAAATATCCCTGATGATCCGCAATCAGCCACGGGGCAAAGGCGGTCAACGTTTTGGGCGCCGGCAACAAGTAGGTAATTTCCTGCAGGCTCTTGCCGTGGTTATCGGCCAATACGGCGGGTGCGGTGAACAGTGCACACGCACTGAGAGCGGTCATGGCGAAAAATTTTTTCATTGAATCCTCCGGTAGAGATGTGATGAGGGTTTTAAGGGTTACAACACTTCTTCGGGCAAACACACAGCAACAACAGGGTGCAGCAATGACGGTTGACCATCAGTGCAGATGCTCTTCCTTGCCAATTTTGAGCAGATCCATCAGACGCCCAACCAGCGGGCCAACCTCATGCATCTTGCGTCGCTCGAGGGGGTTTTCACGTTGAGGCAGCTGAATGGGAATTTCTTCAATGACGGTGCCGGGACGCTCGCTCATCACCAGCAGACGGTCAGAAAGCGCTACCGCCTCAACCAGATCATGGGTGATGAACAACGCCGTACGCTTTTTCTCAAAGAGCATCTGAGCCAGATCTTGCTGCAGCACCATCTTGGTCTGGGCATCCAGAGCTGAAAACGGTTCGTCAAGCAACATGACCTGTGGATCAACCGCCAGCGTGCGAGCCAGCGCAGCCCGCTGGCGCATACCCCCGGACAACTGATACGGGTAATGCTTCTCAAAGCCCTTGAGGTGGCACTTGTGCAGCAATTCATGGGCAACGCTCATGCGTTCCCCCTTGGAAACACCGGCAATCTCGAGTCCCAGGGCCACGTTATCTTCAATGGTGCGCCATTGCATCAACAAATCTTTCTGCAGCATGAAGGCCACTTCACGCACGGGTCGGGTCACTAATTTAC
>JAAYID010000082.1 GCA_012744285.1 Alcaligenaceae bacterium | reverse complement strand
CTCACCGACCTGGTCGGTCGATGGGGCGGCAAGCCGTTTCGTGCCCGTCAACTGATGCGCTGGCTGCACCAGCGCAGTGTCGGTTCTTTTGACGTCATGACCGATCTGGCGCGCGATTTTCGCCGCCAGCTCGAACAGCATTGCTGCATTGTTGCACCTCCGGTGCAAACCGAGCAGTTTTCTTCCGACGGCACCCGTAAATGGTTGTTTGACGTCGGTAACAACAATGCGGTCGAGGCGGTGTTCATTCCCGAAGACGATCGCGGTACCTTGTGTATTTCCAGCCAGGCCGGCTGCACGGTGGCTTGCCCGTTCTGCTCAACCGGCTATCAAGGCTTCAACCGTAACTTGTCCGCCGCCGAAATCGTGGGTCAATTGTGGCACGCCAAGCGCGTGCTTGAAGCCAATCTCGACAGCGCCCGCATTGCGGGTACCGCCGCATCCGAACCTCCTGGTCGTGTTATCACCAATGTCGTGTTCATGGGCATGGGCGAACCCTTGCTTAACTACGATAATGTGCTGGCGGCGGTACGCATTTTGCTTGATGACAATGCCTATGGTTTGTCTCGTCGGCGCGTAACGGTCAGCACCTCAGGGGTTGTCCCTTTTATCGACCGTCTGGCCCAAGACTGTCCGGTTGCGCTGGCCGTTTCCTTACACGCGCCCAACGACGCACTGCGTGATCGTTTGGTGCCGCTCAATCGCAAGTATCCCTTGAAGGAACTGCTCGACGCCTGCAACCGTTACCTGCAGCATGCGCCGCGCGATTTCATCACGTTCGAATACATCATGCTTGACGGGGTCAACGACACTGACCAGCACGCCCGCGAGCTTATTCAAATCGCGCGCCAGGTGCGGTGCAAGTACAACCTGATCCCGTTCAATCCCTTTCCCCAGTCAGGCTTGCGTCGCTCTTCGGCCGCGCGTGTCAGGCTTTTTTCGCAAATTCTTGTCGACGCTGGTATCGTTACGACCGTACGTAAAACACGTGGCGACGATATCGCGGCGGCTTGTGGCCAGTTGGCAGGTGAAGTCAAAGACCGAACCCGCATCGAAGAACGCTTACCTCATCGCGCCACCATACCCATCAAACAGGAGCACGCATGACCCCGCCTTTGCTCAAACAGCAGGCCGATGACGCCTCGGTTGTCAATTTGCGCGATGGCGTCGGTGCCACGCTCAAGGCACTGCGTCAGGCCCGGCGCGTCACGTTATCTGAAGTCTCGACCCGTCTGAAGTACTCGGCACGTCAGTTGCAGGCCCTTGAAAACGAACAGTGGGCTGATCTGCCGTCGGGTTTGCCGCTGCGGGGGCTGGTCAAGAACTATGCCCGTTTTCTCGAGGCCGATGTCGATGCCATCATGACGATGCTGGGTAATCAAACGGGTGAAGCCGCTACGCCAAAAGTCAATATTTCACCAGTCAATACCGGCCCCGAGTTCACGCCAACCGATCTGCCGGTACAGTCCGAGAGCGGTGGTTTTTCGTGGGTATGGTTTATTGTCATTCTGCTGGTTATTGTGGCTGCAGCGTTCTATGCCATTGATCGCGGCTGGTTGCCCGAATCATGGCTGGTTTTCGAATGGCTGCGTCCCTCTGCCAATCCCTAACTCCTCTTTGTGTCGCCTTGACCTGCAACAATGAAGCAAAACGATTCTCAGTTCGTTAATCCCGACGGTTCTTTGGCAGTTGGTGCGGCTGCTCGTCGTCAAACCCGCCAGGTTTCGGTGGCCTGGGGCAATCATGCTGTCAAGGTTGGGGGCGGGGCACCCGTCATGGTGCAGTCCATGACCAACACCGACACCGCTGATTCCATCGCTACCGCCATACAGGTCAAGGAATTGGCTTTGGCGGGCTCCGAGGTCGTGCGTATTACGGTCAATACACCCGAGGCCGCGGCTCAGGTGCCCGCCATCCGCGATCAACTCGATCGCATGGGGGTGGCTGTCCCGCTGGTCGGTGACTTTCATTACAACGGGCACAAGCTGTTGACCCAGTTCCCCGAGTGCGCGCAGGCGTTGTCCAAATACCGGATCAATCCGGGCAATATGGGCGCGGGCAACAAGCGTGATGATAATTTCGCACAAATGATCGAGGTGGCGTGCCGTTATCAGAAACCGGTACGTATTGGTGTCAACTGGGGCAGCCTTGACAGTCAGCTGATGGCCCGCATGATGGATGAAAACAGTCGCCGGCCTCAGCCCTGGCCTGCCCAGGCGGTCATGCGTGAGGCCTTGGTCGTTTCTGCGATCACCAACGCACAACGTGCCGAAACCATGGGCTTGCCTGGCGATGCCATTGTGTTGTCGTGCAAGGTCAGTCATGTCCAGGACCTTATTACGGTGTATCAAGATCTGGCGTCGCGTTGCGATTATCCGTTGCATCTTGGTCTTACCGAAGCCGGCATGGGAAGTAAAGGTATTGTGGCGTCTACGGCCGCGCTTGCCGTTTTGCTGCAGCAGGGTATTGGTGACACCATCCGCATTTCGCTTACCCCAGAGCCCGGAGGTGATCGCACGCGCGAAGTGGTTGTGGCGCAGGAAATCTTGCAAACCATGGGGTTGCGTGCGTTTACACCCATGGTGGTTGCCTGTCCCGGCTGCGGGCGCACCAGCAGTACCGTTTTCCAAGAGCTCGCCGACAGTATTCAGCAGTTCTTGCGTCAGCAGATGCCGGTCTGGAAGACCCGTTATCCCGGTGTAGAGTCCATGAACGTGGCTGTGATGGGGTGTGTCGTGAACGGCCCTGGTGAAAGCCAGCATGCCGATATCGGTATCAGTTTGCCGGGTACCGGCGAAATACCCTCGGCACCGGTTTATATCGACGGACGCCGCACGGTGACCCTGAAGGGTGATACCATCGCCAGCGAATTCCAGGCTATTGTCGAACGTTATGTTCACGAAAGGTTTGGGGCATCTGACAAGGTCGCCTGATCCGTTTCGAAATCAAAGAGTTTTTATGTCGCAGTCGTTCAAGAAAGTTCATGCCATCACCGGCATGAAAGACGTTTTACCCGAAACCAGTGCCCACTGGGAAAGTCTCGAAGAAATTGTTCGCCAGTGGCTTGCCGCCTACGGCTATCGCAATATGCGTGCGCCCGTCCTCGAGCATACCCGTCTGTTCACCCGGGGGATCGGCGAAGTTACCGACATTGTCGAAAAAGAAATGTATTCATTCACCGATGCGTTGAATGATGAGCACCTGACCTTGTGCCCCGAGTTCACCGCGGGTCTGGTGCGGGCCACGATCGAGCATAATCTGCTCTACGATCGGCCCCAGCGGGTATATTCCATGGGGCCCGTGTTTCGCCACGAAAAACCCCAGCGCGGTCGTTATCGCCAGTTTCATCAAATTGATGTCGAGGCGTTGGGCTTTGCCGGGCCCGATATTGATGCCGAGCTTATCATCATGCTGGCCAGGCTCTGGAAAACGCTGGGGCTGCAGCATGTGCGCCTTGAACTGAACTCGCTCGGTCAGCCGGCCGAGCGTGCTGCACATCGCGAAGCGCTGGTGCGCCATCTCGAGGCCAATATCGATGTGCTCGACGATGAGGCTCGTCGCCGCATGCATACCAATCCGTTGCGCGTGCTCGACACCAAAAATCCAGCCATGCAGGCCATGGCGAACGCGGCGCCTAGCCTCTTTGATTTTCTGGGTGACGAGTCCCGTGCGCATTTCGACGGGGTCTGTCAGCGGCTCGCCGATGCCGGTATCAGTTACACATTGAATCCGCGCCTGGTGCGTGGTCTCGATTACTACAACTCGACCGTTTTTGAATGGGTGACTGACCAGCTCGGTGCCCAAGGCACGGTGTGTGGTGGTGGTCGCTACGATGGTCTGATCGAGCTGCTGGGTGGCAAGGGGGCTCCGGCCGTTGGCTTTGCCATTGGTATGGAGCGCTTGCTTGACCTCTGGGGTCAGTGCCAGCCGCAGCCGCCGGCGCCCGAGTGCCAGGTCTACATGATTCATCAATCCGATGCGGCGCAGCGTATGTGTGCCACCTTGGCCGAACAGTTGCGTGATGCTGGTCTGAGCGTCATTGTTCACGCCGGGTCTTCGGGTTTCAAGTCACAGTTCAAGCGTGCTGATTCGAGTGGAGCGCAAGTGGCGGTGATTGTCGGTGAAGACGAGTTGCGTAATGGCGTTGTCAGCATAAAATGGCTGCGCGCAGAGTTGGCCACGGAAGGGGCCCAGCAAGAGTCGGTTCCCGTGGGCCGCCTGGTAGATGCACTGAAACAAAAGGTATAAGAAAGCATGGCATACGATCTTGAAGAACAGGAAAAGCTTGATGCAATCCGGCAGTGGTGGGAACGCTACGGCACGTTGATTGTGACTATTTTGGCCGTCCTGGCCTTGTCGTTTGCCGGCTGGCGTGGCTGGCAGTGGTATCAGGGGAATCAGGCGGCGCAAGCCATGGGCTATTTTGAGGCGCTCGAGGCGGCGGCAACTCAGCCTGACGAAAATGCACTGGGCCGTATCAAGGCCGCCAGTCAGACCCTGCGTGATGACTTCGCATCGTCGGGTTATGCCTCGCGTGGCGCACTTGTCGCCGCACAGGTGCTGGTGCGTGAAAAAGATTACGATGGCGCTCGCGCCCAATTGCAGTGGGTGATTGATAAAAGCAATGATCAGGCGCTGATTCCGCTGGCGCGTTTGCGTCTGGCCGGCATCTTGCTCGAGCAGGGCGCACCTGACGATGCCTGGAAGCTCGTCGCCGATGGTCCGGAAGCATTTGCGGCGTTGTATGCCGATCGTCGCGGCGATATTCTTGTCGTCCAGGGCAAGAAATCAGAAGCCAGGGTCGAGTGGGAAAAAGCGCTCAAAGCCTTGGGCACTGATCCGATCACCCAGATTATCCAACTCAAAATTGACGCCCTCGGAGTCTGATACATGAGCAAATTTTTGTCCCGTCGCCTGAAGTTCGCTGCTGTTGCCCTGGGCGTATCCGTTCTGGCTGGTTGTTCGTGGCTTTCTCCCAAAGATCTGCGTTTTGAGCCTGTCGCTTTAACGGAATACCCTGCCGGAGTTTCGGCCTCAACCCTGTGGTCCGTCAACATTGGTAGTGGTCAGGGCCCAGGGTTTATCCCTGCTGTCGTGGGTGACTCGGTTTATGCGGCTGCGCCCAATGGTGCTGTAATCAAGACCAGTCTGTCCGGTGGTGGGGCCTTGTGGCGCGCCAACGCGGGTACCGCGCTTTCTGCGGGTGCAGGCTCAGACGGTACGATTACGGCGGTTGCGGGTCCTGACGGCACGGTGGTGGCTTTTGATGATCAGGGTAACGAGAAATGGCGTGCCCAGGCCTCCAGCGAAGTGTTTGTTCCGCCCGCTGTCGGCGCCGGTGTCGTGGTGGTTCGCAGCAGCGATTATCGGATCCAGGCATTTGATGCCCAATCGGGCGATCGTCTCTGGTCTGTACAGCGGCCGGGTCCGGCGTTGGCACTCAAAACCAGCATGCAGATGCTGATCATTGACGGGGTGGTCATTTCCGGTCTGCCCAACGGTCGCCTGATCGTCATTGATGCCCAGAATGGCGCCGTCCAGTGGGAGGGTACGGTATCCAGCTCGCGCGGTGCCACTGATCTTGAGCGCATCAACGATGTGGTGGGCCTGCCGCAAACCCAGGGGTCGTTGTTGTGTGGTGCGTCATACCAGGGGCGTATCGTATGTTTTGATATCGCCCAGGGCGGTATTCCCGTTTGGGAACAGCCTTTCTCGACCACAAAAGGCATCACAACCGACAGCAGTCAGGCCTATGGCGCGGGTAATCGCGACGTAGTGCATGCCTTTGCCCTGGTTGATGGTGAAGAGCGCTGGCGCCAGGATGGTTTGCGTAATCGACGTCTGTCGGGTCCGGCCGTTGTTCCTCAGGCGGTAGCCTTTGGTGATTACGACGGTTTTGTTCATTTCTTGTCGCGCTCCGATGGCCGGTTGCTGGGTCGTATCCAGACTGGTGGCGGCGCGATAGTTTCCCCCCTGGTTGCCACCCCCCGTGGTGTACTCGTACAAACGGGTAATGGCAATCTGGTATTGGTTGGTGTCAATTGAAAACTGTTTCTTACAAGCCTGTCGTGGCCCTGGTGGGCCGCGCGAACGTGGGTAAGTCCACCCTGTTCAACCGGCTTACCCGTTCTCGCGCGGCGCTCGTTGCCGATTTTTCGGGTTTAACCCGCGACCGTCACTATGGTGAGGGTCGTGTTGGCAAGTATCCGTTCCTGGCCGTCGATACGGGTGGCTTCGAACCCGTGGCCAAAGAGGGTATCGTGGCCGAAATGGCCCGGCAAACCCAGCAGGCCATTGCCGAGGCTGATGTCGTGATTTTTCTGGTCGATGCGCGCGCGGGTATCAACGCGCACGACCACGAAATCGCCCGTTTGTTGCGCCGTTCCGGGCAACGGGTTTTCCTGGCTGTCAATAAGGCCGAAGGCATGCGCAACAGCGGTGCCATGGCCGAGTTCCACGAACTCGGTCTGGGCGAACCGTTCCCCATCTCGGCTTCGCACGGTGATGGCGTTGTCGATCTTATCGAACATGCGCTGTCATTTCTTGATGACATCGAATCCGACGACGCGCTGGACACCGGTGAAACGGTGTTTGAGGGTGACGGCAGCGAACCCGACCTGTCCTCAACCGAATCCGATGAGGCCGAGGCCGCTGATGCGCCCGTCGAACATCGTATCAAGCTTGCTATTGTCGGGCGCCCAAACGTGGGCAAGTCTACGCTCATCAATACATTGTTGGGCGAAGAACGCGTGATTGCCTTCGACATGCCGGGTACCACCCGCGATGCCATCGAAATTGAATTTGAACACGAAGGTGTGCCTTACACCTTGATCGATACGGCTGGCTTGCGTCGTCGTGGCAAGGTCTTTGAAGCAATCGAAAAATTTTCGGTAATCAAGACGCTGCAGGCTATTGAGGCTTGCAATGTCGTCGTCCTGATGCTGGATGCGCATGCCGAAATTTCCGATCAAGACGCGCATATTGCAGGTTTTGTCGTTGAGACCGGCAGGGCTTTGGTGGTTGCCATCAACAAGTGGGATGGTCTGAACGCCGAGCAGCGTGATCGCATCAAGCGTGACTTTGAGCGCAAGATGCGTTTCCTGTCCTTTGCCCAAATGCACACGATTTCGGCGCTCAAGGGCAAGGGCATTCAGCCGCTGATCAAATCCATCCGTGCGGCCCACGCGGCTGCGTTTGCGCGCTTGTCAACGCCAAAACTGACGCGTGTTCTGCTGGCTGCCGTCGAGCAGCAACAGCCCCCACGCAAAGGTATTTTTCGCCCCAAAATGCGGTATGCCCATCAGGGCGGGCAAAATCCCCCACTTATTATCATCCACGGTAATGCGCTGGATGCCATTCCCGATTCTTACCGTCGCTATCTTGAAACCCGTTTCCGCTCGGCCTTCAAGCTTGAAGGAACGCCGCTGCGTATCGAGTTCAAGTCATCTACCAACCCATTTATTCAGAAGGGGGCCTGATTGAGCCGTTTCTGGAGTGATCATGTCGCCGGGCTGGCCCCTTATGTACCGGGTGAACAGCCTAAAATTCTTGACCTGCTCAAGCTGAATACCAACGAGCATCCGTGGGGGCCTTCCCCATTGGCCATAAAGGCCATGCACGATGCGGCTGATGAGCGGCTCCGTCTGTATCCTGATCCCGAATCGACGGCTTTGCGCGAAACGCTGGCACGACATCATGGGGTACAGCCCGAGCAGGTGTTTGTGGGCAATGGTTCCGATGAGGTGCTGGCTCACGTTTTCAACGGTTTGTTCCGCCATGCCGGGCGTCCCTTGCTGATGCCCGATATTACCTATAGTTTCTATAAAACCTATTGCCGCCTGTTCGATGTCCCGGTCGAACTGCAGCCGCTGGCACATGATTTTTCAATTGATGTGGGTGATTACACCCGCAAACGGGATGTGTTGCCGGCCGGCATCATTTTTGCCAACCCGAATGCGCCAACCGGCATTGCAATGGGGCTCGATCTCATCCGCGACATTGCACGCGCTAATCCCGATATCGCCGTCATCGTTGATGAAGCTTACGTCGATTTTGGGGCTGATTCTGCGGTTTCCCTGATGGCCGGGCACGACAATATTGCCGTCATTCATACGTTTTCAAAATCACGATCACTGGCAGGCTTGCGTGTCGGTTATGCGATTGGCAGTCCGGAAATCATTCAGGCTCTGGTCCGGGTAAAAGACAGCTTCAACTCGTACCCGCTTGATACCGTGGCTCAGGCGGGTGCCATTGCGTCCATCAACGACCACGATTACTTCCGTCGTGCTTGTCAGGCGATCATTGATGCGCGTGAGGTGTTGGTGACTGATTTGACTGCACTCGGGTTTCAGGTGTTGCCAAGTCAGGCCAATTTTGTGTTTGCCCGTCATCCGGCGCATGATGCTTCGGTTCTGGCCCAAGGTTTGCGCGAGCAACGTATTCTGGTGCGCCATTTCAGCCAACCGCGTGTTAATGAATTCCTGCGTATTACTGTGGGTACCCCGCAGGCCGGCGAACGTTTATGTCAGGCGCTGGCTACTTTGGTTTAAGCGCATAATTTGCACATATTTGTGGTATCGCCGTGGCGAAATGCGGGGAAACCCTGTAAAGTAGCCCTTTGAAGTTTTTATCCAGAACAACACAATTGGAGCTAAGCCAATGAGCAATAAAGGGCAAACATTACAAGACCCCTTTCTTAACGCACTGCGTAAAGAGCACGTCCCCGTTTCCATTTACCTGGTAAATGGCATCAAGCTGCAAGGGCAGGTCGAATCGTTCGACCAGTACGTTGTGCTGCTGCGCAATACTGTTACTCAAATGGTTTACAAGCACGCCATTTCCACCGTTGTTCCTGCGCGTCCGGTCAATCTTCAGCTCGATGATTCCTCGTCCGACTGATTCCGCCGCCGGTTTTGTTTTTGTGCTGCCCGCCGCGCCTAGTGCGCCGGCGGGCAGTTCGTTTTTCAGGCATACATGAAAGCTTTAGTTATAAGCGTCGATCTGGGTAACCCCGATTTTCAAGCGCATTCTGCCGAGTTCATCATGCTGGCGGAAGGGGCTGGCGCCGATATCGTCGGGCATCTGGTGGCCCGTCGTCAGCGTCCTGACGCAGCGTATTTCATTGGCAAAGGCAAGCTCGAAGAAGCCAAGCTGATTGCCGATGAGCAGGCTGCGGATATTATCTTGTTTGACCAACCCCTCTCGCCGGCGCAGCAACGCAATATCGAGCGTCATCTGAATCTCAGGGTGGTGGATCGGGTTGCCTTGATTCTCGATATTTTTGCGTTACGTGCAAAAAGTCACGAAGGAAAACTGCAGGTCGAACTTGCCCAGTTGCAGCATTTGTCGACACGGCTGACACGCCTCTGGACTCACCTTGAGCGTCAGCGCGGGGGTATTGGCATGCGCGGCCCCGGTGAATCACAGCTTGAAATGGACCGGCGCATGATCGGTGCCAAAGTCCGGTTATTGCGAGAACGCCTCGATAAGGCCCAGCGCCAGCGCACTACGCAGCGCCGGTCGCGCATGCGGGGCGGCATCATGTCGGTTTCACTGGTGGGTTATACCAACGCGGGTAAATCCACCTTGTTCAATGCGCTGACACGCGCGGGTGCCTATGCGGCAGATCAATTGTTTGCCACACTGGATACAACCACCCGAAAATTATGGATTGACGGAGCGGGGCAGGTGGTTATTTCGGATACGGTCGGATTCATTCGCGACTTGCCGCCCACGCTTATCGCAGCATTTCGGGCCACCCTTGAAGAAACGGTTCAGGCCGATTTGCTGCTGCATGTTGTCGATGCGTCTAGTCCCCAGCGCGATGAGCAAATCCTTGAGGTTCACAAGGTGCTGGACGATATCGGGGCCGGTGATATCCCGAGAATCATGGTCTACAACAAAATCGACGAGGCCGGATACGAGCCGCGGGTAGAGCGTGATGAACATGGTACCATTGTGCGCGTATTCGTTAGTGCTCTGACGCGGGCGGGCCTGGATGGCGTGCGTCAGGCGATTGTTGAATCAGGTCAGGTCGCAGGAAATAATGCGTTTAATGTCGAAAATATATAACTTGAATGATCCCGGCTGGGGTCGTGGCAAAGGGGGCTCCGAGCCGCCACGTCAACCCAATGACAATCAGGGCAACAATGGCGGTCCTCCCGATCTCGACGAGGTCTGGCGCGATTTCAACAATCGTGTCGGTTCGTTGTTTGGCAAAAAAGGTCGTCGCGGTGGCGGTGGCTTCGATGGCGGCGGCGGTACACCGGTGCAGTTGCCCAAGGGTTCTCCCAAATTGTTTATTGGCGGCCTGGTCGTTTTGTTGCTGCTTTGGCTGGCCAGTGGTTTCGTCAT
>JAAYID010000081.1 GCA_012744285.1 Alcaligenaceae bacterium | reverse complement strand
GGCATAACGTTAATGTCCGGATTTGAGTTGATTGCGGGCCAGCAGAATGACCGGCAATAACCCCACCAATACGATGGTCAGCGCCGCTACCGCACCTTCTTCATAGGTACCGCGCGCCGCTTCAGCATAAAGCCAGGTGGCCAAGGTTTCAAAATTGACTGGCCTGAGCAGTAGCGTGGCCGGAAGTTCTTTCATGGTATCGACAAACACCAGCAGTGCAGCAGCCCCAATGGCAGGGCGCAACAAGGGCAGATGAACCCGTCGCAAAGTGCCTGTGGCGGTTTCGCCAAGCAGGCGGGAGGCCTGTTCGAGTGAGGGAGGAATGCGGGCAAGACCAGACTCCAGACCGCCGACCGATATCGCCATGAACCGGATGGCGTAGGCGCAGACCAGTGCCGCAGCAGACCCCATCAGCCACAGGCTGGGCGAGGCGGCGCCAAACAGGCCGGCCACCCAGGAGAGGAAGTCATCGACCTGGTTGATTGGGGTCAGGATGCCGATGGCCAGGACGGTTCCCGGCAGGGCATACCCTACTGTCGAGACCCGTGCACACAGTTTGCTGAGGGCGTAAGGCGATTTTGACCTTGCACTGCGGGCAGCCCAGGTCAGTATGACGCCGCACACAACGACAACTATGGTGGCAAAAACGGCGATACTGATCGTGTTGATGGCGCTTTGTACCAGTTGTGCGGAAACGCCGCCGGCAACGTGAAGGTGTTTCAGGGTTTGGTTCAGGAGATACAGTGCGGGGGCAATGAACCCGATCACAATGGGTGCCCACCCAAGCAGAACAGCCAGCAAGGCTGCACTGCCCGTTAACGGCTTGGGTTGTACAGGGCGCATGCGCTGTGTGTTGGCGTAGCGCTGTCGCTTGCGACCATGGCGTTCCAGCAAAATAAGCACGACCACAATGGCCAGCATGGCCAGCGCAATTTGCGCGGCACCTGCCAGATCAGAGCGGGTGACCCATGTGGTGTATACCGACACGGTCAGTGTCTGAACCCCCAGAAATTCGGAAGCACCGATGTCGTTGAGCGTTTCCAGCAATGCCAGGCTGACACCGACGGCAATGGCCGGGCGCGCCAGTGGCAGCGCCACTTTCAGGAAAACACCCCGTCCGGTCAGGCCGAGGATTCGTCCGGCCTCAAGCAGGCTGGCCGCCTGTGTGGCAAACATGACGCGTGTCGACAGGTAAACATAAGGGTAAAGGACAAACCCCAGCAGAAAGATGGCACCAGGCAAGCCGCGAATGTCGGGCAGACGGAATTCGCGCGGACTGCTGTAGCCCAGCAGGTCGCGGATAACGGACTGGAACGGGCCGATCGGGTGAAGAATGTCGAGGTAGGCAAACGCCACGATATAGGTAGGTACCGCCAGTGGCAGCAACAATGCCCACGACAGGATCCGTTGCGAGGGAAAAGAAAATGCGGTGACCAGCCAGGCCGCACCAGTACCCATGCAAGTGACCAGCACCCCTACACCAAGCAGCAGCAGCACAGTATTGAGGAATGCGGTCGGAACAACGTAATTGAGCAGATGCGTCCAGTGGTCAACCGACCCCTGAAGGGCCAGCCAACCTAACGTGATGACGGGCGTAACGACGCAGAGCGCAATGAACAGTGCACCAAGCCGCCAGCCGGTATCAGAACTCCAGAACAATTGACGCAACTGCAAGCGCTTGGCTTCCTGCAAAAAACAGGCTGCGCACCCAGGGGTACGCAGCCCGGCGATGGTTAGTGATTATTGATCGAAACCGACCTTATCAACCAGCTTGCTGGCTTGCTGACGATATTTGGCGATTTCGGCCAGTGGCAACGGGTCGACGACCAGCGCCCCAAAACTTTCTACGACGGGGTCAAGTTTAACCCCGGCGCGGACCGGGTATTCGTAATTGGCGTTTGCATACATTTGCTGCGCCTTTTCGGAAACCAGATATTCTAGCAACTGAACGGCTTGCTCTTTGTTTGGGGCATGCTTCGCAACGGCTGCGCCGGATACATTAACGTGTGTTCCCTTGCTTTTATCTGCTGCAAACGTGGGGCGAACCACCTTGATGGCTTGACCCCATTTGTAGTTGTCGCTGCCAGGCTCGGCATTTTTCATGCGACCCACATAATACGCGTTTGCAATACCCAGGTCACAAATTCCGCCGAGAATGTCGCGCGCCACATCGCGGTCACCACCGGCCGCTTTGCGTGCCAGGTTGGCCTTTACACCCTTGAGCCATGTTTCAGTCGCTGCCTCGCCGTTGTGGGCAATCATGGCAGCGATCAGCCCGGTATTGTAGGGGTGCTGTCCAGAGCGGATGCACACCTTGCCTTTATACTTCGGGTCGGCGAAGTCTTCGTAGGTCAGGGTATTGACATCCAGTTCGTTGGCCACGTAGGCGACTCGATCACGCAACGAAAGGGCGTACCAGTGATTTTCCGGGTCGCGCAGATTGGCGGGAATCACGTCGGCCAAGGTCGCAGAGGGTGCTGCCTGGGTCACGCCGCCCTGAACGAGGTCAATCAGGTTGCCAATATCAACCACCATCAGGATATCGGCTGGTGATTTTTCGCCCTCGGCACGAACCCGTTCGAGCAAACCGTCTTTGACAAATACCGTATTGACATCAATACCCGTGTCTTTCTTGAAGGCCTCGAGGATGGGTTGGATCAGTCCTGGTTCACGTGTGGTGTACAGGTTGACCTCGGCCGCGCTGGTGAGGCCGGCTATGGCAAACAGGCCTGTTGCAACAACCGTGCGCAGGCCGGGAAGAAATGAACGGGATTGACGCATTTGAAACTCCAGAGTGGTTATAACGCGTTTGTAAATAACAATGATTCGCAACAAGCTTAGCATATAATGGGGTTTACCAGCATAGAAACAGTGTGTACACTTTATTTATAGTATTAACATCAAGGTCCAATATCTGTTGGTTATAAGCATAAGGCCTTGTTAAAAATAAATGTATTTCATAAAATTGACAGCATTATCTGGCTTCATGTTTTTTTAAATTTAAGCCTGTACGTTTAATTAATCGAGCACATACACCATGGCTGCCTTCAATTCAGAAAAAGTCCTCAGCGTCCACCACTGGAACGACACCTTGTTCTCGTTCACCACCACACGAGACGCGGCATTGCGATTCCATAACGGGCACTTCGTCATGATTGGCCTGGAAGTCGAAGGCAAGCCGCTCATGCGCGCCTACAGCATTGCCAGCGCCAATTACGAAGAAAATCTCGAATTCCTCAGCATCAAGGTACCAAACGGCCCGCTCACATCGCGTTTGCAGCACCTGAAGGTGGGTGACGAAATTCTGGTCAGCCGTAAACCGGTGGGCACCCTGGTGGTTGATGATCTCAAGACAGGCAAGAACCTGTTTCTGTTCGGTACCGGTACAGGGCTGGCGCCGTTTATGAGTATTATCAAAGATCCTGATGTCTACGACCGTTTTGAAAAGGTTGTACTGGTGCATGGTGTTCGTTATGTCAGTGAATTGGCCTACTCTGATTTCATCCAGAACGAATTGCCTGACAATGAGTTTTTTGGTGACGTCATCCGTGAAAAGCTGGTGTATTACCCCACGGTTACCCGGGAACCTTTCCGCAATACCGGGCGGGTGACAGACCTGATTGAAAACGGCAAATTATGCGCTGATATCGGCTTGCCACCGCTAAATGCTGAAACCGACCGTGCCATGTTGTGCGGCAGTCCGGCATTGCTTGAAGACCTGTGCAAGATCCTTGATGCCCGCGGGTTTGTCGTCTCTCCGGGGGTGGGTGAGCCGGGCGATTACGTCATCGAGCGGGCTTTCGTCGAAAAATAAAGGTAGCCCGGTTCCCGCTGGCCAAAGGCGGGGGCTGTTAATTTTGTCTATAGATGTATACACTTCGATAGTTACTTGTTGAACTATCCGAGACACATCATGGCAAAACACGTTGTTCAAACTGACGCCGCGCCCGCCGCTGTGGGCCCTTATTCTCAAGCCATTGCCACCGATGGTGGCAAGACCGTTTATCTTTCCGGGCAAATCGGTCTCGAGCCGGGTACCGGCGAACTGGTTTCCGAAAATTTTGAAGGTCAGGTTCGTCAGGCATTCGCCAACATGCAGGCGGTTATAGAAGCCTCGGGCGGGTCGTTGGCCTCAATTGTCAAACTGACGCTTTACCTGACTGACATGTCAAAGTTTGCCAGTGCCAACGCCATCATGTCCGACATCATTCCGCAGCCGTTCCCGGCACGCTCTACAGTGGGTGTTGCCAGCCTGCCCAAGGGTGCGCAATTCGAGGTCGAAGTCATTATCGTCATCTGACGCGGATGGGGCAGGGCAGCACATCGAAGCCGGGTTCATCATCGGCCACCGAAAGGCGTTTGCAGCGTCTGGGTTTGCACTCGCCTCAAGACTGCGTCGTTCACCTGCCCATACGCTATGAAGACGAAACCCGCCTGACACCTATTGGTTCGGCCCTGCCTGGGCACAGTGTCCAGATTGAAGGGGTGGTGTTGCACAACGAGGTACAATTGCGGCCGCGTCGGCAGCTGGTTGCGATGGTGGGTGATGATACCGGCAGGCTGTCGCTGCGCTGGCTGCACTTTTATCCGAATCAGCAAAAGCAGGTTGCCAAAGGGCGTCTGGTTCGTATTCGTGGCGAGGTGCGTGCCGGCTTCTCGGGTCCCGAAATCGTTCATCCCAAAGTCACTGCGGCCGGCGGCCCGCTGGCGGGCGCCCTCACGCCGGTTTATCCCACCACCGACGGTCTGACACAACCCGCACTGCGCAAGATCATTGATCGTGCGCTGGAAGTGGCCGATCTCTCAGATACCTTACCGGATACGATTCGCGAGCGTCTGGACCTGGTCCCATTTTCCCGGGCTATCCGTGCCCTGCATCATCCTCCGCCCGATGTGTCCGCCAATGACCTTCTCGAGCGTGAACACCCGGCATGGCGCCGTATCAAATTTGATGAACTGCTGGCTCAGCAGCTGTCGCTGGCGCGGGCACGAGCCCAGCGCCTGGCCCAGAAAGCACCAGTTCTGAAGCCCTCGGATGACGCATTGCGGGCGGCATTGTTTGACCGTTTGCCGTTTGGCCTGACGCAGGCCCAACAAAGGGTCGTCAATGAAATAGAGCAGGATCTCCAGCGTGATTTCCCGATGCACCGCCTGCTGCAGGGCGATGTCGGGAGCGGAAAAACGGTAGTCGCGGCCATTGCAGCGGTCCATGCAATCGCTTCGGGCGCTCAGGTGGCCATCATGGCCCCGACGGAAATTCTGGCAGAGCAGCATTTGCAGAAAATGGTCGACTGGCTCGAGCCATTGGGTATTAAAACCGTCTGGTTAACCGGGAGTCTTACGCTCAAGCGACGTCGTGAGGCGCTTGAGGCCATCGCCAGCGGCCAGGCTCAACTGGTGGTCGGAACCCAGGCTCTGATCCAGGAAAAGGTTGAGTTTGCCAATCTGGGGTTGATTATCCTGGATGAGCAACACCGTTTCGGTGTGGGCCAGCGTCTGGAGCTGAGTCGCAAGGGGGAAGAGGCCATGGGCGCCATGACGGTTATTCCGCACCAGCTCAACATGAGCGCAACACCCATCCCACGCACCTTGGCCATGACCTTCTTCGCGGATCTCGATGTTTCCGTCATTGACGAGTTGCCGCCAGGCCGCCAGGCTGTACTGACCAAATTATTGGCAGACACCCGGCGTACAGAACTGATGGCACACATCGCTACCGAAGTGGCCAAGGGGCGTCAGGTTTACTGGGTATGCCCTTTAGTCGAAGAAAGCGAAGCCTTGCAATTGCAGACGGCTGTGGATACCCATCAGCAGCTGGCCCAGACGCTCGAAGGCATGGCGGTCGGACTGGTTCACGGGCGTATGAAGACCGCCGAGAAAGCGCAAGTCATGGCCGATTTTCGTGAAGGCAGGGTCCAGGTGCTGGTAGCAACCACCGTGATCGAAGTGGGTGTCGACGTACCCAATGCCTCATTGATGGTCATTGAGCATGCCGAGCGCTTTGGCCTGGCCCAGCTTCATCAGCTGCGCGGTCGGGTAGGGCGAGGTGTGACCCAGTCGGTCTGTGTCCTCCTGTATCAAAACCCGTTGTCCGCCGTTGCCCGCCAACGCTTGAGAGCCATGTACGAAACGTCGGATGGCTTCGAAATCGCCCGGCGCGACCTTGAGTTACGTGGACCAGGTGAGTTTCTGGGGGTGCGTCAGTCTGGTGTGCAGATTTTGCGTTTTGCCAGTCTCGAGTCGGACGGTGAACTGGTCGAACAGGCCCAGGCCCTGGCGGCAGATCTGTTGCAACACGCGCCTGACATTGTTGACCGGCATCTGGCGCGCTGGATGCGTGGCAAGCAGGACTTCCTGCGGACATGACCGTAAACCGCCATTTTTCACGACTTACTTTCTACCTTCACCCCGACCGAGCACGCTATGACACTGACCGAACTTAAATACATTGTTGCGGTTGCCCGTGAACGCCACTTCGGACGTGCCGCCGATGCCTGTTACGTGAGCCAGCCCACGTTGTCGGTGGCGATTCGCAAGCTTGAAGAAGAATTGGGCATCACTCTGTTTGAGCGGGGTGGCAATGAGGTGTCGGTCACCCCCATTGGTGAGCGTGTTATCGCCCAGGCCCAGCGGGTGCTTGAGGAAACCGCCAACCTGCGCGAGATTGCCCGTCAGGGGCATGATCCGCTGGCAGGGCCGCTGCGGGTTGGCGTCATTTATACCATCGGGCCTTATCTGTTGCCGCGTCTGGTGCCGGCGCAAATTGAACTTACACCGCAAATGCCGCTGATTCTTCAGGAAAATTTTACGGCTCGTTTGCTCGAGCTTTTGCGCCAGGGCGAGATTGATTGCGCCATCATGGCGTTGCCCTTTCCGGATGCCGGGCTTGAAGTTCGGCCCCTGTACGACGAGCCGTTTGTGGTCGCCGTACCACGTACCCATCCCTGGGCGGGTCGACCATCGATCAGTACCGCTGAATTGAAGCAGGAAACGATGTTGTTGCTCGGGACGGGCCATTGCTTTCGCGACCAGGTACTTGAAGTGTGCCCGGAACTGGCGCGTTTTTCGGCCAGCAGCGATGGCATCCAGCGCAGCTTTGAGGGTTCATCGCTTGAAACCATACGGCATATGGTCGCTGCCGGTATTGGCATTACCGTTCTGCCCGTCAGCTCCCTGCCTACCTCCGGAGCGCCGGACGATTTGCTCGCCTACATCCCTTTCAGCCACCCGGTACCTGACCGGCGCGTTGTCATGGCCTGGCGAAAAAGCTTCCCTCGCCGTGAAGCCATGGATGCCCTGGTGAGAGCGATACGGCGCTGCCAGTTGCCCGGCGTTACCTATCTTGAACACATGGCCCCCGTGATATCCTTGCCGGCCTGACCACGACCGTGGTGCTAATACGTCACTGATGCGTTGCTGAACGAGGGGTCGTTCACGCGTTGTTGATCTTCTTTTTACGGAGTTCCCATCATGTCTCCAACCTACGAACTTTCACTGGCCTTTATTGGCGGCGGCAATATGGCCTCGGCATTGGGTGCGGGTCTGATTGGCAAACGCTGCGGCGCATCCGACGTCCATGTCGTTGATATTGACCCGGGTACACTAGAGCGCTGGTCGACCCAAGGCGTCAGCACGGCGTCCATACCCGATGCCCGCCTTGGTGACAGCAAGGTCTGGATCTTTGCCGTCAAACCTCAGGTCATGAAGGAAACCGTCGCCGCATGCCGTCCGTTTCTCTCGCCTGATACCTTGGTCATCAGCATTGCGGCCGGTATTGATGGCGCGACGTTGTCGCGCTGGCTGGGCAGCGACCAGACGCCGTTTACCCGTGTGGTGCGCTGTATGCCCAATACGCCCTCACTGGTTAAGGCCGGCATTTCCGGTTTGTTGGCACTTGATGGCGTTTCACCGCAAGATCGTGGTGTTGCCCAGCAATTGCTCAAGGCGGTGGGTGAGGTCGTCTGGGTCGACAGTGATGCACAGATTGATGCCGTCACCGCGTTGTCGGGCAGTGGTCCGGCCTATGTATTTCTGTTCATCGAGTCACTGATTGCAGGCGGTGAAAAACTGGGCTTGACTGCAGAGCAATCACGTGCACTGGCGCTGGCCACACTGAACGGGGCGACGCAATTGGCCAGCCTGTCGCCCGAGTCGCCGGCGACGCTGCGCGAGCGTGTCACCTCCAAAGGCGGCACGACAGCAGCGGCCCTGGAGGTATTTCAGCAACACGGTTTCGAGGTTCTGGTGCATGAAGCGATGCAAGCCGCTTATAATCGAGCCTCCGAGCTTGCCAAAGAATTTTCCAAATGAAATCCAGTCTTTACGCACCGATGTCGGTGCTTCAAACCCTTGTCGCCATTCTGGCCATGGCCGTGGTCGTCGTTGGCTCCAATATATTGGTGCAATATCCGATCAATCAGTGGCTGACCTGGGGGGCCATCTCATATCCGGTCGCCTTTCTGGTGGCTGACCTGATCAACCGACGTTTTGGCCCGCAGGCTGCACGCCGGGTCGTGGCTGTCGGGTTCGTTATTGCCGTTGTGTTTTCGTTCTGGGTTGCCACCCCCCGCATTGCCATGGCATCGGGCCTGGCCTTCCTGTTTGCCCAGTTGCTCGACATTCAGGTGTTTGACCGTTTACGGAATCAGGCCTGGTGGCGCGCTCCGTTCATTGGCGGTGCCGCTGGTGCCACTCTTGATACGTTCATGTTCTTTGCGCTGGCCTTTGCCGGTACCGGTATCGACTGGATGTCACTGGTCGTGGGTGACCTGGCGGTCAAGCTGGCGGTCAATCTGGCCTTGCTGGCACCGTTTCGCGCCCTCATGTGGAATCTGGCACGGCCGCAAACCAGTACAACAGCGTAATGTTTGCAACAAAAAGGCCCCAAGCGGGGCCTTTTTGTTGCTATCTTCGCCACATGAAACGCCATCGGTTATTTGTTGACGTTTGTTTTGTGCCGTCAGTTTTACTGCCAGCGTTTGCGAAGCGCAATCAACCTTCTTGCTGACGCTTCTGGGCCTGCTTGACCGAAGGGTCATTGGCCATGACGTCAAAGAAGCGAGACAGATTCTTGAACGAATCGAGGTTGATCTGTTTGAACTTGGCCCAGGTCATGATGGTGAACAGGTAGGGGTCGGCAATCGAGCGCTTGCCGGTCAGGTAGTTTTTGCCTTCCAGTTGCTGATCGGCGACACCGAACAGGAACTGGACGCGATCCGCAGCGCGGCTGACCAGCGTGTCTTTGGCGGCTTCATCGGCTGTGAACGCCTGCGGTGCGAACACCAGCGAGAATGTGCGGTGCAGGTCTGAGTTGCAGAAATTGAGCCAGCGACGTACTTCAGCACGTTCACGAATATCTGCACCATGCAGCCCGGCTTCGGGGTGCAGTTCTGCCAGGTACTCGACGATGGCTACACTTTGTGTCAGGGTGAAGTCACCATCCTGGAATACGGGTACGGAACCGATCGGATTCAGGGCCAGGAATGCGGGTTGCTTCAGCTCTTCGCGTGAAACAGCTTGCAACTCGTAGGGCAAATTCATCCATTCGAGCACAATTTGTGTGGCCAGCGGGCAAGCGCCGGGCAAATAATACAGTTTCATTGCTATCCTTCAGTATTGGTTAAATCAAACCGTTTGCTGCCGGTTCGGCAGCCCCTTTGAACGGGTTCGCACATTATGCACGCGCCAGACTTTTCTTTGAAGAACAAACTTGCCCTGATTACCGGTTCGACGCAAGGCCTGGGTTATGCCATTGCCTGTGCCTACGCCGCCAGCGGCGCCACGGTCATCATCAATGGCCGCGATGCTGAACGCATCAACCGTGCGGTCACCTCTATTCAGAACGCCGGCTACCCGGCACAGGGTTGGGCCCAGGATATCGGTCATCTCGATGACCAGGCGAGCGCTTTTGCCTCATTGGTCGAACAGGTCGGTGTCCCGGATATTCTGGTCAACAATGTCGGCATCCGCATCAGGAAGTCTCTTGCGGTTTCCTCGTTCGATGACATCACAACCATGATCCAGGTCAACCTCGTGGCTGCCATTGGTTTGTCCAAACTGGCTGCGCAGGCGATGGCCGATCGTCGCCCTTCGGGGGGACGCATCATCAGCCTGACGTCTATCGCTGGTCAGCTGGCCCGTCCGGGTGATGCTGTTTATCCGGTGGCCAAGCTCGGCTTGCAAGGTCTGGTGCACAGTCTGGCCGTAGAATTCGGCCCGTATGGCATCACCAGCAATGGCATCGCACCAGGTACCTTTGCGACTGAAAGCAACCGTGAATTGGCCAATGATCCGGTCAAGGGGCCGGTCGTTGTCGGACGCAATCCGCTGGGGCGCTGGGCGCAACCCGACGAAATCACCGGGGCGGCTGTGTTCCTGGCGTCACCTTGTGCATCATATGTCAATGGCCATACGCTGGTCGTCGACGGTGGTTTCTCGGTGACGTTTTGACGTCGCATTTTTCGACCATGCTCCCGCTTCATTTTCGGCCATATCCACACATTACATAGGTGACACGCAGTTTCATGACCCAGGCATTACGCATTGCCATCAATGGCTATGGCCGCATTGGCCGTTGTTTTTTACGAGCACTTCACGAGGCCGGTCTTGAGCACGCCTTCCAGATTGTCCTGATCAATGAACCGTCCGATCTGGACAGTATGGTTTATCTGACCCGGTTTGACTCAACCCACGGTGTATTTCCTGGAACCGTGCAGGCGGGTGTCGACAGTCTGCTGGTTAACCAGAGACCGATAGCGGTGACTCACGAAAAAACGCCCGAGGCTGTTGATTGGGCTGCCCATGGCATTGATCTGGTGGTTGAATGCTCTGGCCAATATGGGGCTCGACACGAACTGATGCGGTTTATCGATGCCGGGTGCCCACGTTTGTTGCTGTCGCATCCGGGTCAAGGAGCTACCGATGTCGATTACACGGTGGTGTTCGGTACCAACCAGCAGGGCCTGACAGGTGCCGAACAGTTGGTATCAAATGCGTCGTGTACGACCAATGCCGTTGTGCCCTTGTTGCATGACCTGCATGACCGCTGGGGGGTGGAACAGGTGTTTCTGACCACATTGCATTCGGTCATGAATGACCAGCCCCTTATTGATGGCTACCACCATACCGATTTGCGCCGTACGCGTTCGGCAATGCAGTCGATTGTGCCGGTCTCGACCGGCCTGGCACGGGGCGTTGAACGGTTGCTGCCCGCGCTGGCCGGCAGGGTTCAGGCCAAGGCCATACGTGTCCCCACCCTGAATGTTTCGGCGATAGACCTGATGGTATTGTTTGAAACCGATACTTCGGCAGAGCAGCTGAATGCCGGCTTCAAAGCGTTGTCAGGCCAGTTGCCGGGGCTGGTGGATTGGTCAAGCCACCCTCATGCGTCGATTGATTTCAACCATAACCCGCATTCGGCGATCATCGACACCAGCCAGACACGGCTGAACGGTTCGCGGCTGGCCAATGTTTTTATATGGTTCGATAACGAATGGGGGTTTGCCAATCGTTTGCTGGATACCTTGCGGTATTGGGCAACCCGTCTTTGACGCCCGGGGAGGGGGCAGAGCCACGATTTATCTTTTTCCTGAGGCTACTTGACCAGCATGACAGGAACCTCGGCCTGGCTCACGACCTTGACGGCGGTTGACCCGAGGACCAGGTTGGAGACGGCACCCATGCCGCGTGTGCCCATGATGATCAAGTCGCAGCCCTTCTTTTTGGCGTAGTCGACTATGGTTTCGGCGATTGGGCCGACCATGATCTCTGAGGTGGCATCGACACCTTCTGTTTGCAGCAGGGCGCGTACATTTTTCAGTGCGGCTTCCCCGGCGTCGTGATAGTACTCGTCCAGCACTTCGGCAGCGACGAACCGTTTCACATTGGCCGTGAATACCGGCGCCTGAACGGTCACGACAAAAACCTTGGCCCCCGTCTGACGCGCGGCGGCGATGGCCGCCTGAACAGCATGCAGGGAAGGTTGAGACCCGTCAACGGGGACCAGAATGGAATTCATGTAGACCTCTGTAATAACTGACCAAGAATGAACTCATTTTATAGTAGCGCTGCAACAAAACGGGCGGGCCCTTTGACGGAGCCGCCCGTTTTAACGAAAAACCAGCACGTTGGAGTCAGTGTGCCTTGATCTGTCTTGGCGTCTGGCAATGCCAGACTGGATTATTTCGACACTACTTTCCAGTCACCGTTCTCAACACGAATCAGGGTGCTGGAGCGGGCATCGTGGCCAAAGTGATCTGTGGGTGACATATTGAACACCCCGTGCAACCCGACGACTTCTTTGGATTGCTCGAGTGCGTCACGCAAGGCGCTGCGAAATTCCGGCGTACCCGGCTTGGCGGTTTTCAAAGCCGTGGGTGCTGCAGCCGCCAGGAGCAGGTAAGCATCGTAAATGTGGGCGCCAAATGACGAGAATGAGCCTGGGCCATACTTTTCTTCGTAGCGCCGCGTGTAGTCCTCACCCATTTTTTTGGACGGGTGAGCATCTGGCAGCTGGCTGGCCACGACCACGGGCCCGACCGGCAAAATAGTGCCTTCAACCAGTTTTCCGCCCACCCGAATGTACTCTTTGGTGGCCGTGCCATGGGTTTGATAGATTTGACCCTTGAAACCGCGGTTGACCAAGGTATCTTGCGGCAAAACCGATGGTGTGCCTGAGGCCGCAATCAGAATGGCATCGGGTTTGGCCGCAACCAGCTTGACGGCTTGCCCGGTAACACTGGTGTCGTTGCGAGCGAACCGTTCTACGTCGTCAAGGGCAATACCCGCCGCTTCGGCCAGGGCTTTTGTTTCTTTGAGCCAGGTTTCGCCGTAGGCATCGGCATAGCCAATGAAACCCAAACGCTTCACGCCGTTGGCTTTCATGTGGTCGACCAGGGCACCGGCCATCTGGCGGACGTGTTGCGGTGCACGAAAGACCCATTCTTCTTTGTCGGCAGGCAGATCGACCGGTGCGGCAGCAATTTGTGGCACCTTGAATTCATCGGCGACTTCGGCCATGGCCAGGCTGGGTGGTGTCGCCGACGACCCGAACAGAATGTCTACATTGTCTTCGGTAACGAGTTTGCGAGCGTTTTTGCCTGCTTGCGAGGCGTCGGTACCGTCATCAAGCACAATGTACGTGACTTTGTGCCCGGCAATTTCGGTGGGCAAAAGCGGAATGGTGTTGCGCTCGGGAACACCCAGTGCGGCGGCAGGGCCGGTGCTGGATAACGAAACCCCCACCTTGATTTCGGCCGTGGCCGCAGTGCCGAAAGATACGGCGGCGCCGGCAAGGGCAAAAGTGGCGAATTGCCTGGATAACTTCATGCTGTCTCCTGAAGGATGCTCCGTTTGACGGATATTGATTCTGTGTTAGGAATTGTGACTCTACGGTGTCTGGTAGCAGGGGTCAAGTGCACGACCGTGGGTGGGCCGGTCCGGACCCTGTTCACCTGGCCAATCATGGTTTTCCCGAATACCGTGCATGGCATCAAGGCGTTCACAGTATCGGTATGGTAAAACCTCGGCCTACGCTACAAATTCGGCATACTGGAATTTCGCATGGTTAACGCCCGGCCAGATCAATTTGAAACCTACCCGCTAGGCCTTAGCGCAGTGCAGGTCAACGAGCCTCCTTCTACGCAAGGGTTGCAATTGCTCTACGATGTTGTACAAACCCTGGCGGGTGCGCGCAGTTTGCGTGACGGCTTGCGAAACATCATAGAGCGTATCGCACGCGTCGATGGCTGGGATCTCGGCATCGCCTGGCTCAATACACCAACGGGTCTCAAGTTTCAGGATGCCTGGAACAAGTCACAGTTAAACGCCGACACGTTCCTGGAAACCATGCGGCGCTGGCAACAGAAAAAACCTGCCGAATGCCTGTCGTCAATGGCCGCAAACCAGCATGCCCTCGTTTTTATCCCGATGCTTGAGGCAGATACCGGGCACGAGTGCAATCGCCATGCCCGTGATATCGGCCTGGTGTCGGCGCTGGGCCTGCCGCTCATGGTGGGTAATACGCTGTATGGCGTCATTGAACTGTTCAGCCGTACCTCGCGTGAATGCCTTCCTGATACCCTGGGGCTGTTCAGGGCGCTTAGCGCAGACATTGCAGGTTTCATCGAGGCCCGTCAACTCGAGCAGCAGTTGCACGACAACAATGCCAAACTGGCCGAGGCCCATCGCATTGCACGCATGGCCTATTGGGAAATGAACCTGCAAACGCTCCAGTTGCATGGTAACGAAGACACGGCCATGGTGCTGGGCCTGACACCTGATCGTCAACTCAGAGATCTCCACGATCTGTATGCGCTGGTTCTCCCGGAAGATCATCCCAAGCTTCAGGCCATGATTGCAGGGGCCCAGCAACTAGAGCATCCAATTGTGAATATCGAGCACCGGGTACGTAATGCCGACGGCACTGACCGCCACATTCTGGTACAGGCTCAGGGTCGTTTCGACATCAACGGCAAGCCCGTGCGTATTACAGGTACGATCCAGGACATCACTGAACAGAAGCGTGCTGCTGCCCGGGCCCTGCAATCCGAGCATCGTTGGGAAATCGCGTTCCGGAATAGCCCTGTGGCCAGCCTTATCACCGAACTTGAAAGCGGGCTTTGTCTGGATGCCAACGACGAAATGCTGCGGTGTCTGGGCAAACCGTCTGAAGACGTCATCGGCAAGACCACCACTGAACTGCAACTCTGGCCACCCGGGCGCTCAAGACAGACGCTCATCGACCAGGTCAAGGAAAATGGACGCGTACGCGATTTCGAACTGACCACGCACTTGGCGGGCAAAGAAGCCCATTTGCTCATCAACCTTGAAATCATCGACTTTGCCGATCGTGTCTGCCTGCTTGGGCAATGGATCAACGTCACCCGACAGAAGCAGCTCGAAGAGCGTTTGCGCCTTGCCGCTGCGGCACTTGAGTATGCCGGTGATGCCCTGGTCCTGATGGACCAGCGAGGCAACATCATTTCAATCAATCCCGCCTTCACCCAGGTGACGGGCTATACCGAAGAACAGGCGCTTGGCGAATGGTTTTTCGGGCTGGTGCACAAAGCCAGCGGGCGCCACGATAAAAGCTTTTTTCGCCAGGCTGTCAACTCAGTCGAAAGCGAAGGGACCTGGAAGGGTGAGGCCTGGGGTCGACGTGCCGACGGGGTGGTCATCCCGACATTTTTAACCCTCAGCGCCATCCGCCATCCAACAAGTAATAACGTGACCCATTACGTCGGGGTGTTTTCGGACATTTCCAGACAAAAGGAATACGAAGCTCGCTTGCAGCAAATGGCGTGGTATGACGACCTGACCGGCGTGGCAAACCGTTCCTTGCTGATCGAACGGGGCAATCGCGCATTGCTCAATGCAGAACGTCATGACACGGTTGTAGCATTGTTGTTCGTCGATCTTGATCGCTTCAAAGCGGTCAACGATACTTATGGTCATGCAGCCGGTGATGAATTGCTACGCCAGGTGGCCGAGCGGTTGTGCATCTGCGTGCGTGCCTCTGATACACTTGCGCGTCTGGGGGGTGACGAATTCATAGTCCTGCTGCCCGAAGTTACTGAAGAAAACGGTGCGAATGTGGTCGCCGATAAAATCCAGCGGGCCTTGTCCGATCCGTTCCTTATTGACGGACATCATGTCGGTATTGGAGCCAGCATCGGTATTGCCCACTACCCCCAGGACGGGCTGGACATGCCCACCTTGCTGCAACAGGCCGATGAAGGTCTGTATCGGGTCAAACGGGCACTACGCGTTGACCCCGACGTGACGTGATCAGCGAGGTATTTGAAATTGCGGGGCCTTGCGCGCGCCACCCGGTTCAGCAAGGTTACGCAGGTACCGCATGCAAGAACTGATCAATGCACTCCCGCCAGATACGCCGCTGGCTATCATCATTTTTGATGCCAGCGGTGTAATCAAAGAAATCAATCACTGGATGGCGTCTTGGGCCCACCTCGATAAAGAGGAGGTCAAGGGCAAGCCCGTCGAGCAGATTTTCCCCGAGGTCGCGTCACAACCCTGGCCATTTTCAGCAACCACCCGTGGTACCACGGGGTCCCGGTTGGCAACGGTTCCCGACACCTTTCGGTTGCGTATCACGACGGGTAAAGGGGTGCTGGAAGCCTTGTTGTGCTTTCCCTGTGAAATGGCAGACGGCAGTACGGTGCACGCGCTGTTGTTTTACGACCCTCTCGATGGCCCGCTACACCACCATCAGTTTACGCAGGCTGTACAGCAACTTCAGAAGATCCAGCTGGAGCACCATGCAAGTCTCCTTGAGCGCCTTGAGTATACGCAGCAGCAACTGCTGCGTAACGAAAAAATGGCGGGTATCGGCGAGCTTGCCGCTGGCGTGGCCCATGAAATCAATAACCCGACCGGTTATGTGTTTTCCAACCTGAAAACGCTTGAAGCGTATGTGCACGACATGCTGCGCATCATTGATGCGGTCGAGCACGTCGGGTCGCTCGATGAGCTCAGAACGCTCAAGCGTACCCTTGAATATGATTACATCCGTAAGGACATTGAAGACCTTATCAACGAGTCGGAAGAGGGCGTCGGGCGTATCCGGACCATTGTTGGCGCATTGAAATATTTCGCACATGAAGACGACGCCGGGATGCGCGAAGCAGACTTGAATCAGGGCATCGATTCAACGGTCCTGGTGGCCCATAATGAAATCAAGTACAAGGCGCGTGTCGATATCTCTTTTGCTGAACTGCCCAAGGTGGTGTGCAACATTTCGCAGATCAATCAAGTGGTTATGAACCTGCTGATCAATGCGGCGCACGCTATTGAAGACTCTGGCACAATATCCATACGTACGGGCGCAGAGGGCCATTGGGTCTGGTTTGAAATCAAAGACAATGGGTGTGGCATGGCCCCCGACATCGTCGAGCGCCTCTTCGACCCGTTTTTCACCACCAAACCGGCGGGCAAAGGCACTGGACTGGGCCTGCCGCTGTCGTACAACATTATAAAAAAACATAACGGTCGCATCGAGGTGCAGACCACGCCCGGAACAGGCACGGCATTCAGGGTCTGGTTACCCGTCCGGCCCGAGCTGGTTTCCGGCGAGACGCAGTAACGGAGGCAAACATGCTGGCAGGCACCCCGGCGGAAGTACATTCCGCAAAAGGCGCTGCCCTACTGATCGTCGATGACGAGCCCAATGTGGCGCGCAGCGTTGCGCGCTCGCTGCGTGCGCGTCCCTTTGACATCCACACGGCGCACAACGGTGACGATGCTCTTGAAATCATGGGCCACACTACGATTGACCTGGTGCTGTGTGACAGCCGCATGCCAGGTATGGATGGCCCGACCCTGTTGCGCGAAATCGGACAGCAGTGGCCGGGCGTCATGCGCATCCTGTTTACCGGCTTTGATGACAATGCCCAGACCATCAAAGCCATCAACGAAGGGCGCATCTTTCGCTACATCAGCAAGCCCTGGGACGAACAGATCTTGCTCGAGGCCATTGATCAGGCACTGGCTTTTCAAAGTCTCGAGCGCGACCGCGCCCGGCTGCTTCAGCTGACCCATGAACAAAACGAAGCGCTGCACCACGCCAATGCCACGCTTGAGTCGCGTGTCGAGCAGCGTACCGCTGAACTATCCGCCGCAACGGCTCAGTTGTCGGTTGCCAACAAGGCACTCAAGCAATCTTACGTAACCGCCACCGAATTATTTTCCTCGTTACTGAGCCAACGCCTGCCACCCAGTCGTAAAACCAACGAAGCCGTGATCCGTTTGGTGCGCGAGTTCTGCGCCCGAAAAAAATACGCAGAAAAATTTACCGATGACCTGGTGATGGCCGCCGCCTTGTATAACGTCGGCAAACTGACCTGGACGGATCCGCTGATCGCTCTGCCACCTGAAACCATGAGCTTCGAGCAGCGCCAGCGCTACCGCGAATATCCGGTCACCGGCGAACGGTTGTTGCTGCCGCTGGAAATTGCCCAGGATGCCGCCCACATGATCCGTCATCACCAAGAGCGCTGGGATGGCACGGGTTTTCCTGATGCACTGGCGGGTGATGCCATTCCGTTGGGTTCGCGAATCCTTAAACTGGCTGTTGATCTTGTGGAAATTCGCATGGGGATGGTAGCCTCGCGCAAAGTACCGCTTGAAGAACTGCTTGACTCACTGCCAGAGTATGCCGGTCGTTTATATGACCCGATGCTGGCTGAAGAGTTTGTGCAGATGGTGCGTGAGCGCGAGAAAATCGCCAGGCGGGCCAACGAATCGGTCACAACGCACACCACCGACTCTGTGCGGCCCGATATGGTAATCGCACGTAACCTTCTGGCCCAGGATGGCATGTTGCTGCTGCGTGAAGGCACTGTCATTACGTCACGTCTTATTGCAAAACTGCAAGGGTTTGAAGAGAACGAAGGGGTTCGTTACACCTTGCATGTCCTTAATCCGTCACTCAAACCCGAGGTCTCTGATGACGCCCCAGAATGAGAACAACGCAATTCGGGGGCTGCATGTGGTTTTGCCAGGCAAGACCCTGGCCTGGTTTAGCATCGTCGGCCTGCTTGATGTCGTCTGGTCAGAACATTATCTGAATGCCCCGGCATTGTTCTCCAGCGGGGCCCTGGTGGCGTTGCTGCTGTGCGGCCTTGCGTTGGTTGCCCTGCTGCGGCTTCCTGTCATTAGTCCGTGGCTTTCGTTGGCCGCATTTGCTGTAGCGCTGACGCAGGGCGTGGTGCAGAGCCAATGGCCCTTGTTGCCGCTGTCGGTCGCTGTCGGTGTTTTTATCGCCGCATTGGTGCAACGCTTCAAGATGCGGTATCGCTGGCTGGGTTGGCTGGCGGCGCTGTCATGTTTGGCTGTGGCGGTTGCCTGCGTTCTGGGGCTGCCCGGGTTGCGTGATGCCGACCTGTTTGCGCCCGGCTTGCGTACACACATTGATGCCATTCTGGCCGTTCTTGGCGGGTATGCCATTTTCATGGCCTCGTTAAGGCCGCTGGCCCCCCCAGTAAACAACAAGTGGCTGGTTCTTATTACGGTACTAGGTTCACTGCTGGCAGCCATTGCCTGGTTTGTTCTGGCGGAACAAGACCGGCAGTTTCATCTGGGTTACCTTGATCCATCCGGATTCAGCATGTCAACGCCAGCGCTGCTGATTCCGCTGAATCAGTGGCTGCCCGACCTGATCTTTTCGGTCTGTTTTGCGTTCACCTGGATGATGACGCGCACGACCCGTTTGTCGGTGGTGTT
>JAAYID010000080.1 GCA_012744285.1 Alcaligenaceae bacterium | reverse complement strand
GTCAGGTCGCCAAGGCGGGGCCTTACACACGCCGTTATCCCGTACCCGAATCGGTACGGGCGCTTACTGGAGCAAACCAATGAAAATCTGCCGTTTCAACGATAACCGTCTGGGCGTTGCCCGCGATGACCGCATTTATGATGTGACCGATGCCCTCGACGTCTTGCCTGCCCTGCGTTATCCGGCACCGACGTATGACGTGCTCATTGCCAACCTTGACGCGGTGCGTACCCGTATTGAGGCCTTGTTGCCTGCGGCCACATCGGTTCCGGTTGACAGCGTTACCTTCCTTAGCCCGGTTGCGAACCCGGGCAAAATCGTTGCGGCACCGGTCAATTACACGAAGCACCTTGAAGAGGCCCGTGCCGACGCAGAGATCCATCATCAGAACGCCATTCAGGAAATCCAGAGAATCGGCTTGTTTCTGAAGGCGACCAGCTCGTTGGTAGGCGTCAGTGCCGGTGTTGATCTCGAGCACCCCAACCGCCGCAACGACCATGAAGCCGAGGTCGTCGCCGTCATTGGCAAGCAGGGGCGCAATATTCCTGCCGCCGATGCGCTGTCGTATGTGGCCGGCTACAGCATTGGTCTTGACATGACGACACGCGGTCCAGAAGAACGCAGCATGCGTAAATCGATTGACTCCTATAGCGTGGTGGGCCCATGGCTGGTTACGTCGGATGAGCTGTCCGATCCGTCGGCGCTTGACTTTGAATTGACCGTAAATGGCGAACCGCGTCAGAAGGCCAACACCCGTGATCTGATTCTGGGTATCCCGGAAATTATCGAGTACGCCTCATCGTTCTATACCCTGCATCCGGGCGATATCATTTTCACCGGTACGCCCGAAGGCGTTGGCCCGGTGGTGGGTGGGGACACGATTCATGTCACCATGCAGGGCATTGGCCGCATCAGTGTCGCCGTACGATCGCCCAAGGCCTGATCGATAAACTGATCAGGTATTCTATTTTGCTATGGTTAATAAAAAAATTTCATCTATAAAGATATACCAAAGCGTTATCAGACGCGCATAATACGACTTACCTGGTCACTGAATGGTCAGACGGGGCTGCGCCCTGCACCGGTGGCTTTTCCTGCAACATCAAATCAAAGAGATCGCCATGTCTTACGTCGTTAAAGCTCCTGAAATCGTTGCCGTTCCCGTCAACGGTTCTTCCGATACGTTCCCGGTGCGTCGGGTTTACTGTGTCGGTCGCAACTACGCTGCACATGCCCGCGAAATGGGTTTTGACCCCGATCGCGAACCGCCATTCTTTTTCTGCAAGCCTGCTGACTCCGTGCGTCCGGTCGCTTACGGCGATACGCTTGACATCCCCTACCCCAGCGAAACCAGCAACTATCATTACGAAATTGAACTCGTTGCGGCAATCGGCAAGGGCGGCTCCAACATCAGTGTTGAGCAGGCGCTTGAGCACGTCTGGGGCTACGCCGTAGGCCTCGACATGACCCGTCGCGATCTGCAAATGAAAATGCGCGAAATGGGCCGTCCCTGGGAACTGGGCAAAGCGTTTGACGACAGCGGCCCGATTGGCCCTCTGCATCCGGTAGCCCAAGTCGGTCACCTGGAAAAAGCTGAAATCTCCCTGCTGGTCAATGGCGAAGTCAAACAGAAAAGCAGCATCGACAAACTCATCTGGTCGGTGGCTGAAACCATTGCCGATCTGTCCAAATACTTCCATCTGGAAGAAGGCGACCTGATCTACACCGGCACCCCTGAAGGCGTGGGTGCGGTGGTGCGGGGTGATCTGATGGTCGGCAAGGTCGAGGGCCTGGGCGAAATCAAGGTCAAGGTGGTGTAAACCATGGATCTGTACACCTTCTTCAACTGTTCGGCCTCGTACCGGGTCCGCATCGTTCTTGGTCTCAAGAATGTGCAGGCCAACCAGGTGCCGGTCAACATCCGCGTCATGGAGCATAAAAATGACGCGTATGTGCGCAACAACCCCAGTGCCAGTGTCCCCATGCTCGATGACAACGGGTTTCACCTGGGCCAATCGCTGGCGATTGCCGACTACCTCGATGCGAAGTTCCCCGAGCCGCGTCTGTTGCCGGCTGATCCGGCAAAGCGGGCTCGTGTCCTCGAGGTCGCCAATCTTGTGGCGTGCGATATCCATCCGCTGAACAACTTGCGGGTACTCAAGTACCTAACCAAGGAACTGGGTGTTTCCGACGAGCAGAAAACGGCTTGGTACAACCACTGGATTGCCGAGGGTTTTGTTGCACTTGAGGCCCTGCTTGAACGTGCCGGTTCGCAGAATTTCTGCTTTGACGAACAGGTATCGCTGGCAGATTGCTGTCTGGTACCGCAAGTGGCTAACGCATTGCGCATGAAATGCGATCTGACGCCTTACACGCGGGTTATGGCGGTGTACAACCATTGCAACACGCTGCCGGCCTTCCAGCAGGCGGCACCCGCAAAACAAGCTGATTATCAACCCTGATTTTTCATCCCTGATCCAATCAGGCATGTGACGGCCCGCTAATGTCTGGCTGTGGTTCGTCACGTCTTTACAAAGGTGGACAACATGACAAACACAGCTAAACAAAAGGTCATTATCGTCGGCGGCGGGATTGGCGGTCTGGCAGCCGCCCTGTCGCTTTCCCGTCAAGGTGTCGAAATCCTGCTGCTGGAGCAGGCGGACCAGATCGGTGAAATTGGTGCCGGCATCCAGTTGGGGCCAAATGCCTTTGCAGCGCTTGATGCGCTGGGCGTGGGTGAGGCCTCGCGCAACCGGGCTGTGTTCACCGACCACGTCACCATGATGGATGCCGTTGATGCCGCCCAGGTCGTGCGCATTGAAACCGATGAAAAATTCCGTCAACGTTTCGGCAATCCGTACGCGGTGATTCACCGTGCCGATATCCATTTGTCGATTCTGGAAGCCGTACAAGACAATCCACTGATCCAGTTCAAGACATCGACCCATGTGGAAGACGTCAAGGTCACCAGCACCGGTGTCGAAATCACCGACAGCAAGGGCGAAGTCTACAAGGCCGACGCGGTGATTGGCTGTGATGGGGTGAAGTCCGTCATTCGCGCCAAGACGATCGGCATGAAGCACCGCGTTACCGGTCATGTGGTCTACCGTGCCGTGGTCGATAGCGAAAACATGCCCGAAGAGTTGCGCATCAATGCACCTGTGCTCTGGGCAGGCCCGCACTGTCACCTGGTGCACTACCCCTTGCGTGCCGGAAAGCAATATAACCTGGTGGTTACCTTCCACAGCCGTGAGCAGGAAGAATGGGGTGTACGTGACGGCAGCAAGGAAGAAGTGCTCTCGTACTTCCAGGGTATTCATCCAACCCCGCGTCAAATGCTCGATCGTCCGACCTCGTGGCGTCGCTGGGCCACGGCGGATGCCGACCCGGTTGAGTCCTGGGGCCAAGGTCGTACAACCGTATTAGGTGATGCGGCTCACCCCATGACACAATATATGGCCCAAGGCGCATGCATGGCGCTTGAAGACGCCGTCACGCTGGGTGAAGCCTATGCCAAGACCGGCGGTGACCTGGACGCCACCTTCCGTCTGTATGAGTCGGTACGTATTCCACGTACCGCCCGCGTGGTCTGGTCGGCCCGTGAAATGGGTCGCCTGTATCATGCCAAAGGCGTGGAGCGTCAGGTACGCAATCTGCTCTGGAAAGGCAAAACCCAAGACCAGTTTTATACGCAACTCGAGTGGCTTTACGGCTGGCGTAAAGACAACTGTCTTGAGCCGCGCTAACATCGCGTTTTGTTTCACCATTCCAACTCCAAAGGAGACTCTATGAAACTGTTCAAGAAAGTGGGTTTGGGCATGACCCTGGGCCTGACCGCCGTCATGGCCCAGGCCGCTGACAAACCGCTCGATATCGGTCTGATCACCACCCTGTCCACCCCGGCCGGCTACATCGGCGAAGACGAGCGTGACGGCTTTTTGCTGGCCGTCAAGCAAGAAGGTGGCAAACTGGGTGGCGTGCCTGTCAATGTCATCGTCGAAGACGATGGCCTCAAGCCAGGCTCCGGCAAGCAGATCGCTGAAAAGATGGTGCAAGACGGCGTTCGCCTGTTCACCGGCATCAACTTCTCCAACGTCCTGGTGGCTGTCGTGCCGACCGTCATGAAATCAGGCGGTTTCTATGTCAGCCTGAACGCGGGTCCGTCAACCTTTGCGGGCAAGGGCTGCGAAAAGAACTACTTCTCGGTCGCCTTCCAGAACGACTCGTACAGCGACAGCGCCGCAATTGCTGCCAACAACATGGGCATCAAGAAAATGGTCATCATGGCCCCTGCCTACCAAGCGGGGCGTGATGCTCTGAGCGGCTTCAAGCGGGTCTACAAGGGTGAAATTCTGGCGGAAATCTACACCAAGCTCGATCAGTCAGATTTCTCGGTTGAACTGGCCCGTATCCGTTCGCTCGAACCCGAAGCGGTATTCGAGTTCTTGCCCGGTGGTGCCGGCATCAACTTTGCCAAGCAGTGGGCCAACTCGGGCCTGGGCGATAAAGTCAAAATGGTGACCACGCTGTACTCCATGGATGACCGCATGCTCAAAGCCACCGGCGATGCCAGCAAAGGGTACTACCTGACCACGCAGTGGACCGCCGATGTTGACAATGCAGCCAACAAACAGTTTGTTGAAGCGTTCCAGAAAGAGTACGGTCGCCGCCCGACCGTTTATGCGGCAACCTCATACGATACGGGCCGTTTGATGGCATCGGCACTGAAGGCTGTTGGTGGTGACATCAAAGGCAAGGAAGACCAGTTCCGCGAAGCCCTGCGCAAGGCTGAATTCGAAAGCGTGCGCGGCAACTTCAAGTTTGCAGCCAACCATCATCCGGTCCAGGACTGGTTCATGGTGCGTGTCGAGCCTAACGCCAAGGGCGAACTCGATTACAAATTCGTCGAGACCATCGTGAAAGATCACGTTGATCCTTACGTTGCTGAATGCAAAATGAACTAAGCCGTAACTGAACTGTAAGAAATTGTCGGTATCCCCGCTAAAATCTTGAAGGTTAAAGTGTTTATGTTTACAGTAACGCAAAACTGAACACATCTACTGTTGTCTCAATGGTTTCAAGGCAGCGGGGATACCGGCAACGCAGGTTGTCTGTATCCCTTTTTTGGTCTTGGTGCGTTTGCACTGTGTTGCGTCAGCAGATTCAGTATGAAGACCAGCGGGTGGCTGTCATGTAGTTGCTGCACAGCCTTCGGCGTAAATGGAAAGTTCCCATGTATATGTTCATAGAGCAGGCCATGAATGGCTTGCAGTACAGTGCCCTGTTGTTCCTGCTGTCGGCGGGCCTGACCCTGATTTTCGGCATTATGAATGTCGTGAATCTGGCGCACGGTTCGTTTTATATGGTAGGTGCATTTTGCGCGGCCTCGGCCGTTGCCATTACCGGTTCGTTCTCGGTGGCCATTCTGGCGGCGCTGTTCAGTGCTGCGATTTATGGTCTTATCGTTGAAAAACTCATCATCAGTCGCCTTTACCACCGGGATCACCTTGACCAGGTATTGGCGACCTTGGGCGTTATTTTCTTCACTAATGCACTGGTTACCCTGGTGTTTGGTCGCTCCCCGCCCTTTGTCGATATTCCGCCTCTGCTTTCGGGTTCGGTGCAGATCTTGCCTGGCCTGAACTACCCCATCATGCGTCTGGCGTTCATTGGCGCGGGTGTGCTGGTTGCGATTGGGTTGTGGATTCTCATTTCGCGTACGCGTATCGGCATGCTCGTGCGGGCCGGTGCCGATGACGCCGAAACCGTCGACGCGCTGGGCATCAACATCCGTCGCCTGTTTACGCTGGTGTTTGCGCTGGGTGCCTTGCTGGGCGGTTTTGCCGGTGTCATGGGTGCCCCGCTGCTGGCCGTTGAGATCGGCATGGGTGAAAAGATCCTTATCACGACACTGGTGGTGATTGTGGTCGGCGGTGTCGGTTCGGTGCGTGGTGCGCTGGTGGGTTCATTGCTGGTGGGCCTGGTCGACTCGTTTGGTCGTGCGTACATTCCGCTGGGCATGTCGCAGCTTTTGCCCCCCGAATACAGTGATTCGGTCAGCTCCAGCCTGGTTTCGGCCAGTATTTATATTCTTATGGCGATCGTCCTGCTGGTGAAACCCCGTGGGCTGGTTCCTGCTCAAAGGTAAACAGACAATGACTCGCAAATATATTGTTGTCGGCATAATTTTTGCCCTGCTGATTCTGGTGCCGCCCATTGCCAACGTCACCGACGACACCTTTCTGGTCAGCATGGTTACCCGTTTTGTCATTTATGCCTTGGCCGCTGTCAGTCTTGACCTGATTCTAGGGTACGGGGCGATGGTCAGCTTTGGCCATGCGGCGTTCTTTGGTATTGGCGGGTACGTGGTGGCCATTGTGGGCTTTCACATGGACATGGGTGACACGTTATTCGGTTGGGCCGGCAGTAATTCGGCCCTGGTGATCTGGCCGCTGGCCATGATCCTGGCTGCGGCGGTCGGTGCCATCATGGGGGCTTTGTCGCTGCGCACCAGTGGCATCCAGTTCATCATGATCACGCTGGCGTTCGCCCAGATGCTGTATTTCGTGCTGGTGGGGCTGGTGCAGTACGGTGGTGACGATGGCCTATCGATCACCAACCGTAACGTCATTCCGGGCCTTGATGTCGATGACAACGCCACGTTCTATTACATCTGCCTGGTTCTGCTGACCGTCTGGGTTTTCATTTGCCGTCGTATCGTCAATTCGCCATTCGGCATGGTGCTGCGCGGCTTCAAGCAAAACGAGCGTCGTAACGTGAACCTGGGTTATGCGCCGATGCCCTACAAGCTCTCTGCCTTTGTCATTTCGGCGGCCGGTACAGGTCTGGCCGGTGTGTTGTGGGCCAACTATGCGCTGTATGCCAGCCCCGACATGGCGTCGTGGCTCAAGTCCGGTGAACTGATGAGCATGATCATCCTGGGCGGTATGGGCACTATTTTTGGTCCGATCATCGGTGCAGCAGTCTTCCTGGGCCTTGAGCAAATCCTTACGGCCTGGACCGAGCACTGGATGCTGTTCCTGGGCCCCATCATGATTCTGGTGGTTCTCTTTAGCCGCCGCGGTATTTTTGGCTGGTTGGTCGGAGGACGCAACAATGACTGATAAAAAACCCAAACTCGAGATTCGCAACCTGCGTAAAAGCTTTGGTGCTCTCGCCGCGACCGATGACGTCAACCTCACGGTGTACGCGGATGAAATCCACGCCCTGATCGGCCCGAACGGTGCGGGTAAAACCACACTGATCTCGCAGATCAGCGGCGAGATCATGCCCGATTCCGGTCAGATCCTGCTCGATGGCAAAGACATCACGCGGGTGCCCCCGCACCAGCGTGCGGCCGTCGGTCTGGCCCGTTCGTTTCAGATCAGTCAGTTGTATCTCGACTTTACGGTTGAGGACAACGTCGCCATGGCCGTGCAGGCAGGTACCAGCAAACGATTCAGCCTGTGGCGCAATGCCCGTAACGATGAGTCGTTGCGCAAGCCAGCGCGCGATGCGTTGGTCAAGGTGGGTCTTGATCATCGCGCCAACGACCTGGTGTCATCGCTGGCGCACGGTGAGAAGCGGCAGCTTGAACTGGCCATTGCCCTGTCATTGAACGCGCCCGTACTGTTGCTGGACGAGCCGATGGCCGGTCTTGGGGCGGAAGAATCCATGCTCATGAAGGACATTCTTCAAAGCCTGAAAGGTCAATATGCCATGCTGCTGGTCGAGCACGATATGGACATCGTGTTTGCCCTGGCCGATCGTTGTACTGTGCTGGTGTATGGTCACCCTATTTTCACCGGTACGCCCGATGAAGTCCGTGACCACCCTGCCGTGCGTGACGCCTATCTGGGAAATGAATAATGCTGAAAGCTGAAAAAATTGAATCGGGTTACGGCCAAAGCAAGGTGTTGTTTGGCCTTGATCTTGAAATCCCCTCGCAAACCGTGGTTTCGTTGATTGGCCGTAACGGCATGGGTAAAACCACGACAGTGCGTACCATCATGGGCATGCTGCCTCTGCAGGCGGGTACCCTTCGCCTGGGCGGTGAGGTCATCAACGGCTACCGGCCACACCAGATCGCACGTCTGGGGTGTGGCCTGGTGCCTGAAGGCCGTCATGTGTTCCCGTCGTTAAGCGTTTATGAAAACCTTTACGCAACGGCCCGTAACGATTCGAACGGCCCATGGACGATTGATGCGGTGTACGAACTGTTTCCTCGTCTGCACGAGCGTCGTACCCAGTCGGCTCGCACGTTGTCTGGCGGTGAGCAGCAAATGCTGGCCATTGGCCGGGCCTTGCTGACCAATCCCCGGCTGTTGATTCTCGACGAAGCGACTGAAGGTCTGGCCCCGGTCATTCGTCAGGAAATCTGGGCTTGCCTGAATCGTCTCAAACGTGAAGGTCAGACCATCTTGCTGATTGATAAAAACCTGAAAGAAATGCAGCACCTGGTTGATCGTCACCACATCATCGAGAAGGGTCGTATTGTCTGGAACGGTACGTCAGATGAATTGCTGGCACAGCCGGATCTGGTGAACCAGTATCTGGGGGTTTAACCGGAAGGCGCGAAGATTTCGGGTGGGTGTTCTTTGGCCGGGCCAAATAACATAAGCCATGGCGGGTGTCAGCAAAAGCCGGGGTCAGACCCCGGCTTTTGTTATTCAGGGCTGCAGTGTGGCAGCGATCAGGTCGGCGGTTTTTTGGTAGTGTTGTGCCAGCAGTTGAGTGGCGACAGGAATATCGCGGCTGAGAGTGGCTTCGACCAGGTTGCGATGTTCGCTGGAAACGTCGCGCGGCGCATCTGTTTTGTAACGGTTGACCAGCATCGGGCGGCGGTAACGCTCGGTCTGGATGTACAGTTTCATTGAAAACTCAAGCAACCATTCCGAATCACAGGCGCTGATCAGGGCCTGGTGCAGGGCCAGGTGGCGGTGTTCGATCTGGTCGTAATTCGGTTCGGAAGCGTTATCCGGGTTCTGGACCCCGCTGGCGTTGTTGCTGCCATGTCGGCGCGTGACCAACGACAGCGTATGCAGGCTGCCAACCACACGGGTTTCCCAGTCGTCGTTACCACGCTCAATGGATCGTTTCAGGGCTTCGCAATCAATGAAAATACGGGTGCTCATGGCATCGCGCATTTCTTTCAGCGACAGGGGCGACACCCGGAAACCCTTCAGGGCGACGGCATCGACCAACCGTTCGCTGTGCAGCCGGTTCAGTGCTTCACGCAAAGGTGAAAAACTGAGCTGATAACGATTCTTTAGAAACTCAAGGCGCAAGGCAGACCCCGGGGGCAAGGCCCCCGAGATAATGTCATGCTTGATGGCCCGATAGGCCTGCTCGGCCAACGTGACCGATTTGACGGCCTCGACGGGTTCGAGCAGGTTCGGGTCAGTCAGGACATTCATGATGCAGCTTAGCGGCCTTCGTTCAGCTCGTCTTCACCCTCTTCGTCGTCAAAGCTGACGGCGCTTTCGGGACCGATGAACTGGGCGGCCTGTTGGGGCTTGCGGTTCACCTGCAGGTTGAAGACGTCAAAGCGGTTGTAGTGACCGGTGATGTCGTGCATCTGGCGAGGCTGGATGCATTTCGACAGGTCGCAGTCGGCATAGACGATGCCTTCCTTGTCGATCAGCGGCGTACCTACAACGCGGCCATCGGGCCCGATGACACCCGAGAATGCGCTGTTCTCACGACGCAGCAGCGTGTCGGCTTGCGGGTGCGTGTCGGTGAACAGGTTGATGATGTCGTCGGTGATGGTCGAGCACGAGACGATGGTGAACACTTTGCCTTCGAACGAGTGCGCCATGGCGCGAACCTTGATGGCTTCGGACATGTCGTAGTCGGGTGGGGCAACCGGCAGCGAAATGTAGCTGGCGATGTGCAGCATTTCGCCTTGTGCCAACAGGCTGAAACGAGCCAGCGTGTTGGTGTTTTCGCCGCAGGCCAGACCACCGATCTTGCCGATCGGGGTGTCATAGACGCGCAGGGAACTGCCGTCGCCGTTGGACCACGTGAGCTTTTCGGCCCAGGTGGGTACCAGTTTGCGGTGGCGGCCCACGATCTTGCCTTCCGGGCTGATGAACACCAGCGTGTTGTAGATGGTGGAAACACCATGCTTGCTGCGTTCGTTCACGCCGATGACGACAAAGGCGTTGTTGGCTTTTGCCGCCTGCGCTACACGACGGATTTCCGGCCCGGGTACTTCGATGGCGCTACGTGCCAGCTTTTCGAACCAGGGGCTGCCCTCGACCGGAGACATGAACCAGCTCCAGTAGGGGTAACACGAAATGAACACTTCGGGGAACGCGATCAATTGGGCGCCGTTGCTGGCGGCTTCTTTGATAAGCGCGCAGACTTTGTCGACCGTTGCATCCGTATCCATGAAAACGGGAGACGCCTGTACGGCGGCAACCCGTGTAGTGGGCAGATTCAGCATGGTTATTACACCTTGACAACCGGGTTGCGCAGCGAACCGATGCCCTCGATGTGGCATTCGACCACGTCGCCGGGCCAGAGCCATTCCTGGGGTGTGCGGCCGGCGCCAACACCTGCGGGAGTACCGGTGGCGATGATGTCGCCGGGTTCCAGTGTGATGCCTTTGCTGATGTCGGCGACCAGTTCGTCAACCTTGAACAGCATGTAGGCGGTGTTCGAGTTCTGTTTTTCAACGCCATTGACGGTGAGCCACAGTTTCAGGTTCTGGGGATCAGGGATTTCGTCAGCGGTGACGATGCACGGACCAAACGGGGCGTAAGTGTCCTGGCCTTTCGAGTAGATCCACTGACCCGAGCGACGGTTGTCGCGTGCGCTGATGTCGTTCATGATGCTGTAGCCAAAAACGTATTGCAGCGCGTCTTTGCGCTCAACGCGCTTTGCACGTGTGCCGATGATGGCGGCCAGTTCGCATTCCCAGTCCATTTGCTGGGTGATTTCGGCGTTGTGCTCGATGGCGTCGCCGTCAGCGATAACGGTGGTGGGCGGCTTCGAGAAAATGACGGGCTGCTTGGGCAGATCGGGCGATGTGTCGAGTGATTTGGCCGATTCAGCCACGTGCTCGGTGTAGTTCAGACCGATACCGAAAATGTTTTTGCGCGGGCGTGGAATAGGGGCCAGCAGCTTGACGTTCTGCACAGGGATAGCCACGCCAAGGGGCCATTCGCCGCGGTACGTGTTGAGCAGCTCGGTGGTGCTTTTCACCGCTTCGGGGCCGAGGTCGATGAAGTCGAGCATGTTGTCAGGCAGGTCCATGCCGGCGGCATCGCCCAACCATTGCAGGTCGATCACCAGGTTGCCGTCAAGTGCGCCCAGACGGGACTCTTCGTTGACGGTGCGGCGGTAGGTAACTAAACGCATGAAATTTCCTTTAAAGACTGAATAGAAAGGTGAGTCGGGGTTGCCCCCGGGCCGGCACATAAAAGGGGCGCCGGACAATTGGCCCGGGCCCCCCATGTTCTGGCCGGATTAAGCCAGGATCGGCTGATGGCCGTCGTTTTCTTTGAGCGCTTCTTCGCGATACAGGCCCAGTGAGTTCATGACCGGCAGGTCATTGAAGCAGAACAGGCACGCATCTTCGGTGGCGCTGGCGTTGACGTGTTCGTGGAACATCCAGGACGGTACGCAGAAAATGTCGCGTTCTTCCCAGTCGAAACGTTTGCCGTTGATAATGGAGTAACCCTTGCCTTTGGCCACCTGGTAAATGAAGCTGCCGGTGTGGCGGTGGGCTTTGGTGTGCTCGCCGGGGCGCAGCATTTGCATGCTGGCACCGATGGTTTGCATGACGGGGCCACCGGTTTTGGGGTTGATGTAGTTCATCAACACGCCGTCAAACGGTGAGCCGTCAGTAACCTTGGCGTAGCGGCTCAGGGCTTCGTAGGTGGGTGCCCATTCGTACTTGAACAAGGGTGAATAGGCGTGCGACCATTTGTCGTTGGCCGGCACCAGACCCGAATTGCCCCAGGCATGGGTGCTGTCGTTGACCTCATAGGTGATGGCTTGCTGCAGGTCGGGGTGAACGGCGTAGAAGTTGGCATCCAGCGCGTTCATCAGGGGGATATCCAGGCCGTCTTGCCAGATGCAGGGCAGCCCGTCTTCCTCAACACCGTGCTCGTGCCAGGTGCCGTTGGGCGTCAGTACGAAGTCGTTCGCGCCCAGAGTCATTTTGTGGCCATCAACAATAGTGTAGGCACCACGGCCTTCCATGATGAACCGCAGCGCGCTGGCCGAGTGGGCGTGCGCCGACGCGCGTTCACCGGGGTGCATGACTTGCAGACCCGAATACAGCCAGCCCACGGCAGCGGCCACGTCGCGACGACCGGGGTTGTCCAGGTAAATCACGCGGCGGCCGGCTTTTTCGGGGGACACCAGTGAAACCGATTTCAGGACGTGTTCGCGCAATTGCTTGAACTTCCAGAGCACCGGAACCGAAGGCGATTGCGGGAACCAGGGTTCGATCTTGTTGGCAACCGTCCAGAGGGCGGCGGTGTTCATTTTTTCCAGATCGTCGTAGTACGCAATAAGTTCTGGCGTATCTTCAACGTTGGCACGACCTAAAACGTCTTCGCGAAAGTTATTATTTTCGCGGGCGGTTGATTTCATGGTATGACCCCCTGAAGGTTAGGATTTTATAAAATAACCCGTATTTTCGAAGACTATATTCTTTTTGCCCGACGCTGACAAGCCGGTGCAGCTTGAATCAACAGGAATTGGCATGGCAACTGATTGGACCGACCGGCTGCGGCTGCGTAATTTGCGGTATTTGCTCAGCCTTGAGCAAACCCGCAACCTCAGCCATTCGGCGTCCTTGCTCAATACCACTCAACCCGGCCTGTCCAAATGGCTCAAAGAGCTGGAAGAAGATGTCGGCTTGCCGTTGTTCGAGCGCCATGCGCGCGGGCTGATTCCCACGCCCAATGGCAAGGTACTGATCGAGCATGCCCGGCGCGTACTGTCCCAGCTTGACCGTGCGGCGACCGATATGAGTACCCTGCGCGAAGGCGTGAGCGGCCGTCTGGCCATCGGTGCGTCGGGCGCGGCCGCCTCGGTATCGGCACCCATGGCGATTCTGCGCATGGCTGAATGCCTGCCCGCACTGCGTGTTGACCTGGTTGAAGCCACGATGGACCGTTTACTGGTTATGCTGGCCCAGGGTGAACTGGACGTGGTCATCGGGCGCACCAGCAAACAGATGCTGGATGGTGCGTTAATTAGCAGCGAGTTGCTGTACGTTGAGCCGGTCGATCTCATTGCCCGGCCCGGTCATCCGCTATTTTTGAAGGCTACGGTGAACTGGGATGATGTCGAGCGTTACCGCTGGATCGTCTGGCCCCGCGAAACGCCGGTACGTAACGCCCTTGAAGCGGCATTGGCCAGTGCGGGTCGTCAACTGCCCAAAAACTACGTGGAATCCAATTCCGTCATTGCCAACGTCACCTTGCTGACGCACAGTGACATGATCGGTACGGCGTCGCATCGGTCAACGCAGATGCTGACCCGGCTCAAGCTGGTGCGAAGCCTGTCGCTGAAAATGCAAGGCTTCGGGTCCGTTTCAATGTATTGGCGTAACGACGAAATTTTCCCCCAGACCATCGAGCAGGCGCTCGACTGCATCCGCGACGTGACCCGCTATCAGGAAACCGACGCCGAGATCTGAAGCTGACGAACGACAGTAGTTACGGCCGGTTTGCGCGAGTGCCTGCGCATGACGGCATGCACCTGGGTGTGGATGCCGATGTCTTCAAGCGGGCAAAATACCAGTGTATTAGCCTGATAGCGTCGGGTTGATCCGGGCACAATGGCAATGCCCAGCCCGGCACCCACCAGGCTGAGCTGCGCTGGCACCTCAGAGACGGCATGCACGACGTAAGGCGTAAACCCTTTTTGGATACAGGCGTTGTAGATGTGCTGGGCAAAGCGCGATGTGTCGCGGCGCAACATGATGAAGTGCTCTTCAGCCAACGCGGCCAGTGTCAGGGGTTCAGGGGTTCCGGTTTGGGCCAGGCCATGTCCGCGCGGCAGCGCCACCCATAGCGGATCAGGCCAAAGGGCTTCGCTGCACAGCAAGTCGTCTTCGACCACCTGGCGTGAAATGCTGATGTCGATGCGCTGCTCACGCAGCGCCTCGATCTGGTCGTTCGGGGCCATTTCATTGAGCACCACATCGATGTCGGGGTAGGCTTTGGCCAGGTCAGAAATACACTGGGGCAAGGGCCCCAGGAAATGCGATCCGGACACCCCGATCTCGATGCGGCCGGCCAGGCCCGAATGAATATCCTGGACGCGCTGGGTGGCTTCTTTCAGGCGGGCCTGAATAACACGCACATCGCGCAAAAAGGCGGTGCCCGCATCGGTAAGGCTAACCTTGCGGCTGTTGCGCTCGAACAGCTTGACGCCCAGTTCGGTTTCCAGCTGGGCGATTTGTGCGCTGAGCGGGGGTTGTGAAATGTGCAGACGCTCGGCGGCCCGTGTGAAGTTGAGTTCTTCAGCCAGCGCGGTAAAGTAGCGAAGTTGTCGAAGTTCCATACGCGGGGGCAGTCGTCTTGTCAGGGTGCCGGTATGGGGCTATAGCCCAAACCTTGCACGCAAGACGAAATTTGTATTGGTTTTAGTTGAAGAAATCAGCGACTATCTTAGCGCTAACTCATTTAAAAGGTGTGTTTTATGTCTCGTATTTACCGTATTGGCCAGATCGTTCCCAGCTCCAACACCACCATGGAAACTGAAATCCCGCTCATGCTGCAAAGCCGCGCGGCCCAGTTCCCCGAAGAGCGTTTCACGTTCCACTCCAGCCGCATGCGCATGAAGAAAGTAACGAAAGACGAACTCGCCGCCATGGACCGCGATTCTGACCGTTGCGCTCTTGAGCTGTCGGACGCACAAGTTGACGTTCTGGGTTACGCCTGCCTCGTCGCCATCATGAGCATGGGCAAAGGCTACCACCGTGAATCCGAAAAACGCCTGCATCAGGTCACGGTAGACAATGGCAACCCTGCGCCCGTCATTTCCAGTGCCGGTGCACTGGTTGAAGGCCTGCACACCATGGGTGCCAAGAAAGTGTCCATCCTGACACCCTACATGAAGCCCCTGACCCAGTTGGTGGTTGACTACATCGAAAGCGAAGGCATTGAAGTGCTCGACGCCGTCTCGCTTGAAATCCCCGACAACCTTGAAGTCGGCCGTCAAAACCCCCTGGCACCTGCCGAGCATATCAAGCGCGTCAACACGGCTAACGCTGACGCCGTCGTGTTGTCGGCCTGCGTGCAGATGCCTTCGTTCCAATCGGTTCAGCAGGTTGAAAACAGCCTGGGCCTGCCGGTCACAACGGCAGCCATCAGCACGGTATACCAAATGCTGAAATCGTTGGGTCTTGAGCGCAAGGTTGAAAACGCCGGCGCCCTGCTGTCGGGTCGTTTCTAAGCAGAAGTATCCAGAGCGGCGTGCCGTCCTCCGGGCGATCCGGCCGCTTGACGGCAACGTGTTACGTTCGACAGTGTTCAGGCCGGGGAATCCCCGGCATTTTTGTTCTGCTACCCTGAAGTGCTGCAATAGGCAGCAAGCAACGTCACGCGGATTGCTGTCGTGTACCGGTGCGGCAGCGTACCGTACTTGACGCAAGCTGTTGTTTTGTGATGCATAAACATCTTGCCTTTATATAGAAGGCGTTTTATACTAGAAAACTTGCTGGCAAATTGCCTGCAATACTTCCCAAAGTTTAAGCAAGATTTCAACCCAGGGCTTGGAAACAAGTCTGACGGGACCAAAACTGGCCGGGCATTTACTAATGGTTAGTAAACAGCGCGACTAAGTTGGCACAGGAAAAATCATGATACAAATGCAGACCACGCTGGACGTGGCCGATAACACAGGTGCACGCTCTGTCATGTGCATTAAAGTGTTGGGCGGCTCCAAGCGCCGTTATGCCGCTATCGGCGACGTTATCAAAGTTAGCGTCAAAGAAGCCGCACCGCGCGGACGCGTCAAAAAAGGCGAAATTTACAACGCAGTGGTAGTTCGCACTGCCAAGGGCGTACGCCGTAAAGACGGCTCGTTGATCAAGTTCGGCGGTAACGCCGCAGTTTTGCTCAATGCCAAGCTGGAACCCATCGGTACCCGTATCTTCGGACCTGTAACGCGTGAACTGCGTACAGAGAAATTCATGAAGATCGTGTCGCTGGCCCCAGAAGTGCTGTAAGGAGCGACCATGGAAAAGATCCGCAAAGGCGACGAAGTCATCGTATTGACAGGTCGCGACAAAAAACGCCGTGGCACCGTGCTGCAGCGTGTTGACGCCGACCACGTTCTGGTCGAAGGCATCAATGTTGTCAAAAAACACGTCAAACCCAACCCCATGTCGGGTTCGCAGGGTGGCATCATCGACAAAACCATGCCTATTCACATTTCGAATGTGGCAATTTACAACCCCGAGTCCGGCAAAGCCGACCGCGTGGGTGTAAAAGAAGTCGATGGTCGCAAAGTTCGTATTTTTCGTTCCAGCGGCGCAGTCGTTGGCGCTAAAGCGTAAGGGGCGACACAATGGCTCGTTTACAAGAGTTTTACCGCAGCAAGGTCGTTGCCGACCTTCAGGCCAAATTTGGCTACAAAAGCGTCATGGAAGTGCCCCGCATCACCAAGATCACGCTCAACATGGGTGTGTCTGAAGCGGTTGCCGACAAAAAAGTCATTGAACACGCAGTTGGCGATCTCGCCAAAATCGCGGGTCAAAAACCTGTTGTCACCAAAACGCGTAAGGCTATCGCGGGCTTCAAAATCCGTGAAGACTACCCCATTGGTTGCATGGTCACCCTGCGTGGTCAGCGCATGTACGAATTCCTCGATCGTCTCGTTACTGTCGCATTGCCGCGCGTACGTGACTTCCGTGGTATTTCGGGTCGCGCCTTCGACGGCCGGGGTAACTACAACGTCGGGGTTAAAGAGCAAATCATTTTCCCTGAAATCGAATACGACAAAATCGACGCAGTCCGTGGTCTGAATATCAGCATCACAACCACTGCCAAGACTGACGACGAAGCCAAAGCGCTGCTTACAGCGTTCAGCTTCCCGTTCCGCAATTAAGGGGCGATGACGTGGCTAAACTTTCACTGATTAATCGCGACATTAAACGCGCCAAGCTGGCTGAAAAATACGCTGCCAAGCGTGCTTCCCTGAAATCGATCATCGACGACCAGTCCAAGTCCGACGAAGAGCGTTATCAGGCACGTTTGGAATTGCAAAAGCTTCCTCGTAACTCCAGTCCCACCCGCCAGCGTAACCGCTGCGTGGTCACTGGCCGTCCTCGTGGTGTTTTTGCCAAGTTCGGGCTTACCCGTCACAAGCTGCGCGAAATGGCGCTGCGTGGCGAAGTGCCTGGCATGACTAAAGCTAGCTGGTAGGAGAAAACACCATGAGCATGAGCGATCCCATCGCCGACATGTTGACCCGCGTACGTAACGCACAAATGGTCAGCAAAACGTCGGTTAGCATGCCCTCCTCGAAGCTGAAAGTAGCAATTGCTGCTGTGCTGAAAGACGAAGGCTACATCGACAACTTCCAGGTCACCGGTGATCAGGCCAAGCCTGTTCTCGAAATTGGCCTCAAATACTACGCCGGCCGTCCGGTTATTGAACGCATCGAGCGTGTGTCGCGCCCTGGCCTGCGTATTTACAAAGGCCACAGTGCAATTCCTCAAGTCATGAACGGCTTGGGCGTTGCCATCATCTCGACACCCCGTGGCGTCATGACCGATCGCAAAGCCCGCGCCAATGGCGTTGGTGGCGAAGTGCTTTGCTACGTAGCATAAGGGGAATCATATGTCACGTATTGCAAAATATCCGGTCAGTTTGCCCAAGGGCGTTGAAACAACCATTAACCCCGACCTCATCACCGTCAAAGGTCCTCTGGGCACACTGTCCCAGTCCCTGACCGGTGACGTCAAAGTCGAACTCGAAGACGGCCAAATCACGTTTGCCGTGGCTAACGACTCACGCCACGCCAAAGCGATGTCCGGAACGGTTCGTGCATTGGTAGCCAATATGGTTACCGGTGTCAGCACCGGCTTCGAGCGCAAGCTGAATCTGGTTGGCGTGGGTTTCCGCGCTCAGGTTCAGGGCAACGTGCTTAAACTGCAACTTGGCTTCTCGCACGACATCAACTTCGAAGCACCCGAAGGCATCAAAATTGAATGCCCGACCCCGACTGAAATCGTGATCAAGGGTGCCAACAAACAGGTTGTCGGCCAGGCGGCTGCAAAAATCCGTGCGTATCGCGAACCCGAGCCCTATAAAGGCAAAGGCGTGCGCTACTCGGACGAAACAGTCCTCCTCAAAGAAGCCAAGAAAAAATAAGCGCGTAGGCAAGGAAGAATCATGGATAAGAAAATCTCCCGTTTGCGTCGTGCAGTTGCCACTCGCCGGAAAATCGCCGAACTGCGCGTTAATCGCCTGGCGGTTTACCGTTCGAACTCGCACATTTACGCCAACATTATTTCGCCGGAAGGTGACCGCGTTCTGGTCAGCGCTTCGACGCTTGAACC
>JAAYID010000079.1 GCA_012744285.1 Alcaligenaceae bacterium | reverse complement strand
GTGAAGTACCATGAAGGATCTGAATCAAAAAGTAGAGGCACTTGCCCAAGATCTCGGGCTCGACCTGAGCACCCTCAACGAACGCAAGGCCTTTCTTGAACTGACTGAAGACGATGAAATCCGTCTGCGTCGGGCACATGACCTGCTCAACCACCAGTCAGCCGAGTTTGCCGATGCGTTTTATACCCACCTGCAACAATTTGATGCCATCCGTCCCCTGCTTGAAGGTGAAGGACGGATTGAACGACTGAAAAATGTTCAAGCCAAGTATTTCAACAGCCTCACGGCCGGAAACTATGACGCGGCCTATGTCCGTGACCGCCTGCGCGTCGGCCTGGTGCACCAGCACATTGGCCTTGAACCCACCTGGTACCTTGGTGCCTACCGAAAATATGTCGCCGAAATGCAGGCCCGGTTATGGGAAAGCCTGGGACATCAACCCATCGAATACCTGAAAACCTGTGATGCCCTCACCAAGGTCGTGAATTTTGACATCGGGCTCGCTCTCGATACGTATTTCCACGCCGACACCGAAGAAACACGTCAGCACAAAGAATATGCCGAAAGCCTGGTGTCGGCGATTCCATCCGGGCTGATGGTGGTTGACGATACCCTCGCTGTTCTGTCCATGAATCCGGCCATGCGCACCATGCTGGCCGTGCCGGATGCACTTCCGGTAGAGGCCATGGCCATTACCGAACTGGTCCGCAGCGCACTGTTGCTCGACGCCTGCGCCGAAGTGATTGAGTCCGGCAAAAACCAGGGCAATATCTTCGTCACCCTCGTCCGTGAAGACGGGCGCGCCAAGCTCGACTTCAGCCTGAGCCGAATCCGGTTCCGCGACAAGCCATTGTTGCTGGTCATGGCACAAGACATTACCGACAAGCTTCGTGTCGAATCCGAACTTGCACAAAGCGAAGAACGCTACCGGCTGACATTCAACCACGCAGCCGTCGGGCTGGCGCAAACCGATATCGATGGTCGCATCACCAAAATCAACACAAAGCTCTGCGACATCCTGGGCTACGAAGAAGATGAGCTGCTGGGCATGCGCTTCCCGCAACTCACCCACCCTGAAGATCGTGCCGATGCTCATGTCATGACCACGCGCGTCCTTGACGGCGAACTCGAAAGCTACAGCAAAGAGCGCCGCTATCAGCACAAAGATGGCCGCGTCATCTGGACCAACGCCACGGTCTCGTGCCTTCGCGAGGGGCTCACACGGAACGGGCTGATCGTGGTTCTCGAAGACATTTCCACGCGCAAGCACATGGAAGAGGAACTGGTTCGCATGGCCGGGCACGACGCCCTGACCGGCCTGCCCAACAGGGTGCTGCTGCAAGACCGGCTAGGCAAAGCACTGGCGCGGGCGCGCCGGCAGCAACAGCACGTCGCCGTCATGTATCTTGATCTTGACCGCTTCAAACATGTCAATGACAGTCAGGGACATGCCGCCGGCGATGCCATGCTGGCCGAAGCCGGCCGGCGCCTGACACAGGCCGTGCGGGAAACCGACACGGTAGCTCGCCTGGGGGGCGACGAGTTTGTCGTCGTGCTCGAGGGCATCGACGACAGCCGGGCCGTCACGGCACGGGCGCAGGCCATCTTGCGCGCACTGGCCTCGCCCTTCAGCTACAAAGACCGTGAACTGTATACCGGTGCCAGCATTGGCGTGGCGTTATACCCGAAAGACGGCCTCGACACTGACAGTCTGCTCAAGCATGCAGACTCCGCCATGTATCTGGCCAAAGAGGCGGGGCGTAACAACGTTCAGTTCTACACACCAGAACTCAACGCCGAGCATGTACGGCGCCTGGACATTGCTGACGGCCTGCGTCATGCCATGGCCAATCATGAACTTGAGTTGCACTACCAACCCAAGATTCGAACAGGGTGCGGGCAATTGGTCGGCGTAGAAGCCCTGTTGCGCTGGACACGCGCTGATGGAACCCGCGTCCCCCCCGATGAGTTCATTCCCATTGCTGAAGATTGCGGCATGATTCTGCCGATCGGTGAATGGGTACTGCACCAGGCCTGCCAGCAAATCGTGGTCTGGCGCGAGCGCGGTTACCCAAAGATGCGTGTGTCCGTCAACCTGTCAGCCCGTCAGTTCAAGAACCAGGACATCATCCAGGTTGTGCAACGGGTACTGACGGAAACCGGCTGCCCACCCGAAGCACTTGAACTGGAAATCACCGAAAGCGTGCTGATGGAACGGCCCGAAAAGGTCACCGTCGTCTTGCGCGAGCTGTACGACATGGGCATCCGCCTGTCAATCGATGACTTTGGTACGGGCTACTCCAGCCTCAGTTATCTGCGTAACTTCCCGATTCACGAACTGAAAATAGACCGATCATTCATCGAAGACATTGTGCACGACGAAAGCCATGCAGCCATCGTCAAGGCCATCATCAGCCTGGCGCACAGCATGAAACTGAAAGTGTTGGCTGAAGGGGTCGAAACGCAAGAGCAACTCGATTACTTGCGCGCCGAAAAATGCGATCACTTGCAGGGGTACTATTTCAGCCGACCTGTGCCTGCGATACAAATAGACGACATGCTGATGCTGGCCATGGCGTCTTGACGCCCTGCCCTTGTATCTATCCGATGCAAGGGCAGCAGCCACCAGCGGCCTTGCATCCGAAAAAAGGCGGCAAAAGCCGGCACAGCCAGCGATTCGCTGACGCCAAACCCTACCGCGACGCCAGACTGAGGCTGGCCTTGTGCTCTGTTTTACGACTACTGTCTTCTGTCCAGGTCAGCAGCAGGTCTGTACCTTTTTCTGGTGCCAGCGTAAAACGGACGTACGGGTTGGCGGCCATCGACCGGTAGAACCGTGCCTTCAACACCGGTTCACCGTCAATACCCACATCAAAGCGGTTGATGATCCGCTGTTCAGGCATATTTCCCTGGGCATCGGCTACCAGGCCCGTCACCATCGGATGGGTGATCAAGGTCACGATTTCGGCAGGCTGCCCCGCGACAAACGACTTGGGCACCCTGACGCGCTCTTTCATTTCGCCCGACGCATCCGCACCGCCGGTTGCCGCGATACACCCGCTGGTGGTGATCCGGATGGGGCGCTCGGAAACGAACACCCGCCCATCGCTGGTACGCGCAACAACCACCACCGTTTGGGACTCGCTCAAGCGAACCCGCAATGACAGGTTCAGTGGCGACAGTTCAGGCCCCAGCTCGAAACTGGCGACTTCTGCCGTAGGATTGGCCGGCGCGAAAATATCAATGTGCTGGATAAAAACCCCGTCAGCCAGAGGCTTGTCGGCCACCAGCGTCAAGGGAACCGATGAACCATCCTCGGAGACCATGGGCAGGTCAATCTTGATGATCTGGCCCTGCTCGACCTTGCCAGAAACAAGTGCCTTGACCGCGTCAACCCGTTGCCATGCCGGCACCTGCTGGGCATGGACCGAAGAAAGAAAAAACACGGGTGCCAAAACCAGGGCCCCAAAAACAGGCAGTACTTTAGTCATAAGCAATCAACGATGAATTTTTTGGGCAATGAACGACCCGCCCAGTATACCCAGCAGCGCCATCATCGACGCCGGTGACAACGTAGACATGCCGGTCAGACCCTGACCCACAGAGCACCCCATCGCAAGCGCACCACCCACGCCCATCATGATGCCCCCCAGCATATAGCGACGCATCTGGGAAGGCGACTGAAAACCCTGCCATTCAAACCGGCGGCTGAGCAGCGCCGCAGCAAGGGCACCCAGCACCACACCGCACACGACCAGCACGCCAAACCCCGGCTTGATACCGGTCGCAATCATGGCGTATTGAATAGTTTCACCCACAGGGGCAACAAACGTAATGGACTCGAGGGGCACCGGGTCGAAATCATCGGCGCCCAGGTCACCGCTGACATACCAGCCAACAACCACCAGAACACCCACCACAAAGCCGCCGATCAGGTCTTTGCGCTGCTGCAGCAACCCTGTTTTCCAGAACGCCAGCCAGCCCAGTACCAACACCAGGAAAACGGCGATGAATTGATAGAACGGGCCAAAGACGCCGCCCCAAACGCCGGGTGACCAGGTGGTGGGCTCGGCCACCGCAACCCGTAATGGCGCAAGCACACCCGTAAGCGTGGCATACGCAGAAACACCGAGGCACAAGAGCACGACAGCCGACCGCAGATTGCCCTGCCCAAGCAATACCAGCGCCCGTGCACTGCAGCCATTGGTCAGGGTCATGCCATAACCAAACAGCAACCCGCCCAGCGGCACCAGCAACCACGAAAAAGCCGGCATGCGATAAATGGATTGCGACAAGTCAACCACGCCTTGCCAGGCGAACCACTGCGTACCGACAATGGCCACCAGCAAGGCCAAAGCGAAGCTTTGCAGCTTGTGCCCGGGTTGGTGGCTGAATTTTTGCACCAGACCTCGATGCAGACAAAAACCGGACACTTGGCCAACCGCACCAAACGCAAGCCCGATCAACAAGCCAGACCACAGAACGAGTTCAACATTCGACATGATGTTTCCTTGCGATGTTTACCCGGCCACAAGGCCTGGCCGGCGATGGATCAGGACCGGGTTCCCCAGGTGTCTTGAGCGATCGCGTTATACCATGCCACACCGTACTCGGCTTCCAGCTTGCGGAACTCGGCATCGGCCTCTTTGGGGCTGAGACCACCACTGGTTTCCACCAGTTTGCCGTCTTTCACGGCATACACGCCGGCAACGGAAATACCGTAATCGGGCGCGATAAGACTGTAGCAGGTGTTGGCAAACGACGGCACGGCGACCGGACGCCCTTCGAGTGCACTGACGATGGCTGCAGCAGCAACCTTGGCCTGCGCATTGGCCACAAAGCCCGACTTCGGCATGGGTGCAGCAATTGTGGCGTCACCCACAACGTAAATGTCAGGCACCAGTGTCGATTCAAACGTTTCCGGTTTGACGGGAACCCAGCCACTTTCATTGGTTACGCCAGCTCGCTCGGCAATGACCCCGGCCTTTTGCGGCGGAATCACATTCAGGACATCGGCCTTGTGCTTCTGGCCAAATTCAGTTTCAACGGTCAGGGTGTCGGCATCGACGCGCACGACCTTGCCGTCTTTGGACAACGGCACCCATTCGATCATGTCGCCGTAAAAACGCTTCCAGCCGTCCATGAACAGACCTTGTTTGGAAAACGCATCTTTGGGATCAAGCACCAGAATCTTGGACTTGGGTTTGTTGGTTTTAAGGTAATGCGCCACCATGCTGATGCGCTCGTAGGGGCCGGGGGGGCAACGGTAAGGGTTCGCCGGCGCCACCATGACAAACAGGCCGCCGTCAGGCATGGCTTCAAGCTGCTTTTTCAGCAACTCGGTTTGTGCACCCGCTTTCCAGGCATGCGGTGCCTTTTGCGCCGCCGCCTCGTCGTAACCTTCAATGGCATTCCAGCGGAAATCAATACCGGGCGACAGCACCAGCTTGTCGTACGGCACAGACTGCCCGCCTTTCAGGGTTACCGTCTGTTTCTGTGCATCAACATTTTCAGCATAGTCGTGAACGACCTTGACTCCCAGACTGCGCAACTCGTCGTAGTTGTGGGTTTGCTGCTCAAGCGTGCGCAAACCACCCAGATACAGGTTGGTGAACGGGCAGGTCATGAACTCGCGCGCAGGTTCAATCAGGGTGACGGCAATGGCCGGATTGCGGCGTTTGATGTATTTGGCAGCGGTTGCCCCACCAAAACCACCCCCGACCACAACCACACGACCGGGCGTATTACTTGAGAATGCAGGCGCAGAAACCAGTACGGCCCCTGCCGCACCCGCCTTGCCCATCAACGCCAATGCTTCGCGACGGGACATTTTTTTAGATGAAATCATGATCAATACCCTTTACTTGCCCGCAGCCTGCGACTTGATTTGCGAAAAATGCTTGGCCAATGCAGCCAACTCGTCGTCGGTATAGCCTTTGGCCAGACGATTCATGACGGTAGTACCCACCGGAGGCGTATCGGATTTGAACGCCATCAACTGAGCCTTCAACGCACTTTCCGGGCGTCCTGCCAGCGAAGGCATGCCACCGGGCGAACGGCCATCGGTACCGTGGCAATTGGCGCAGGTGCCTGCCAGAACCGTGACATCAAACGTGGATTGAGCATGCGCGGCTGCCGCAGACAGGCTCAGGGCCGCCGCCCCAAGCACCAGCGCCACCGCTCCAGACATAGGCTTGAGCATAGTTTTCATGGATATTCCGTATGTTCAGAAAATTAAAGGAATAGCGTGATGCTATCCAAATTTTTATAATTCTGAAAATAATAAATTTCAATTCTTATATTTCATAAAGAAATATGCAAAATCGGAAAAAATAATTTGCAACTACCGCGTCATTGACACAACAGATGCTATTCGAAGCATTTCAGTCGATTACGTTTACACCTTTTAGCCGACAGTCTTGCCACAATAGGCAATGTTTACAGCAACCTTGATTTCCTGATGAAACGCATGCTCGTTATCGCTGCAGCCTTGTTCGGGCTTGCAGGCGCGGCCCCCGCACACGCCGATATTGATATCAATATCGGTATCGGTGTACCCGGCATGATCTACTCGACGCCAAACCACCCGCGTCATGGCCATTACCACCGGCCGGCGCACCCGCACTCGCCACGCGTAATTGTTACCGAACCCCGCGTCATTGTGGTACCCGAAAGACGCTGGTACGGTGATGCCCGTGGTTATGACCGCCCCTATGGCCGCTCCTACGACCGGCATGATAACCGGCGCGACTTCCACCGCGGTTCTCGCCATAAAGGCGGCAAGCACCACAACCGGGGCCGGCACCGCGACTGATCGCGGTGCCACGAGCGCTTACAAGCGTTCGATACCGCCCATATAAGGTCGTAGCGCTTCGGGTACAACGACGCTGCCGTCTTCCTGTTGATAATTTTCAACAATAGCCACCAGAGCGCGGCCAACAGCCAGCCCCGAACCATTCAGGGTATGCAGGTATTCGGGCTTGCCCTTTTCGGGGCGGTAACGGGCTTGCAAACGACGCGCCTGAAACGCTTCGCAATTGGACACTGACGAAATTTCACGCCAGGTATTCTGGGCCGGCAGCCAGACCTCAAGGTCGTAAGTTTTGGCAGCGCCAAAGCCCATGTCACCCCCGCACAGCAACATAACCCGATACGGCAGGCCGAGCTTTTGCAGCACGGCTTCGGCGTGGCCCACCATCTCTTCAAGCGCGTTATAGGACTCGTCAGGGTGCACCACTTGTACCAATTCAACCTTGTCGAACTGATGCTGGCGAATAACACCACGGACATCGCGCCCGCCACTGCCCGCTTCCGAACGGAAGCACGGGGTATGCGCGGTCATTTTGATGGGCAGATCAGCCAGCGGCGTGATGGTGTCACGCATGGAACCGGCCAACGTGATTTCCGAGGTTGAAATCAGGTACAGGTCTTCTTTTTCGACCGGGTTACCATTTTCATCTACCTGCGGCTCTTTATCCTGACCACCCTTGGTTACCCAGAACATGTCGTCTTTGAACTTTGGCAACTGCCCGGTACCAAACAAGGTTGAACTGTTCACGATATACGGGGTGTAGCATTCGGTGTAACCGTGCGTCTCGCTTTGCAGGTCAAGCATGAACTGGGCTGTGGCACGGTGCAAACGCGCTGCGGCCCCGCGCAACATCATGAAACGTGAACCCGCCAGCTTGCGAGCCGATTCAAAATCAAGCCCCAAAGGTTCGCCCAGCGTGACGTGGTCTTTGGGCTCAAACGGCAGCGGCGCCGGGTTGCCCTGTGCATCCACAGGACCAGGTACCCAACGACGGACCTCAACGTTATCGTCAGACGACTTTCCTTCAGGTACGCTGGCGTGCGGCAGGTTCGGAAGGGTCATGAGCCAGTCGCTTAATTCAGACTGGATTGCGGCCAGATCATTCTCAAGGGCTTTAAGCTGCTCGGGGATGGCCTGGGCTTCAGCCAGCTCTTTTGATGCATCTTCACCGCGGGACTTGAGTTGCCCAACCAGCTTGGCGACGGCATTGCGGCGCGCCTGCAGATTTTCGGTCTCGACCTGGACTGCCTTGCGCCGCGCTTCTAGCTGGGCAAAACGGTCGGTGTCAAACTCAACACCGCGACGTGCCAGGGCACTGACCACGCTGGGCAGATCTTTGCGTAACTGATTGGGGTCTAACATAATCAACCAAATAAAAGAAAATGGGAACTGTGGGATTTTACGGGAACAGGCACAAGGGATTTTACCCGTTGCAGACGCTGGCGGCGCTTTACCTGGGCAGATCACGGTATGACATCTCAATCACCTCGCGTCGTCATCCCACTTGCGCAACAGGGCAAGCTTTTCGGCAATCTTGATTTCAAGACCACGAGGTACCGGCTGGTACCACCCTGGCTCGGTCATGCCGTCCGGCAAATAGGTTTCACCGGCCGCATAGGCATTGGGTTCGTCGTGGGCGTAGCGATACTCGTGCCCATAGCCCAGCTCTTTCATGAGTTTCGTCGGGGCATTGCGCAAATGTACCGGCACCTCGCGGCTTTTATCTTTCTTCACGAACGCGCGTGCCTGATTCCAGGCGTTGTAGCCAGCGTTACTTTTGGCGGCAACCGCAAGATAGATAACAGCCTGACCCAACGCCAGCTCGCCCTCGGGGCTGCCCAGACGTTCAAATGTATCCGCCGCATCATTGGCTATTTGCAGGGCGCGCGGATCAGCCAGACCAATGTCTTCCCAAGCCATACGCACAATACGACGCGCCAGATAGCGCGGGTCAGCACCGCC
>JAAYID010000078.1 GCA_012744285.1 Alcaligenaceae bacterium | reverse complement strand
TGCGCGATATCCAGTTGAAAAATCGTGTCGTCATGTCGCCGATGGCCATGTATTCGTGCAAAGACGGGATGCCTGGCGATTTCCACATGGTTCACCTGGGCTCGCGTGCCATGGGTGGTGCCGGTCTGATCATGGTTGAAATGACTTCGCCGTCGCCCGAAGGTCGTATTACGCCGGCGTGCCCTGGTTTGTGGAACGACGAACAAGCCCAGGGTTTCAAGCGCATCACTGATTTTGTTCATCAGAACACCGATGCCAAGATTGGTATCCAGATTGGTCACGCCGGTCGCAAGGCGTCCACCAAAGTCAGCTGGGAAGGCACGGATATGCCGCTCGACGAAGGTAACTGGCCCATCATCTCGGCATCGCCGATTCCCTACATTGAAGGGGTGTCACAGACACCTCAGGAAATGACTCGTGCGCAAATGGATGAGGTCCGCGATCAATTTGTTGCATCGACACGTCGCGCCGCCGCAGCAGGCTTTGACTGGCTTGAACTGCACTGCGCACACGGCTACCTGTTGTCCAGCTTCATTTCGCCGCTCACCAACGTCCGTGCCGACGAATACGGTGGTTCGCTCGAGAACCGTATGCGTTATCCGCTGGAAGTATTCAAGGCAATGCGCGCGGAATGGCCTGCCAACCTGCCGATGACGGTTCGTATTTCGGCGCACGACTGGGCTGAAGGCGGCATCACTGATGACGACGCGGTCGAAATCGCGAAGATGTTCAAGGCGGCCGGTGTCGACCTGGTTGACTGCTCGTCGGGCCACGTTGTGCGTCACGAAAAGCCTGTTTATGGCCGTATGTACCAGACTCCGTTTGCCGACCGCGTCCGCAACGAAGCCGGTATCGCCACGACCGCTGTTGGTGCCATTTTCGAAGCCGACCACGTCAACAGCATTATTGCCTCGGGTCGTGCCGACCTGTGCGCGGTAGGTCGTCCGCACCTGGCTGATGCAGCCTGGACGCTGCGTGAAGCCGCGAACATTGGCTTTACCGATATCGCCTGGCCCAAGCAGTATTTCCCGGCCAAGCGTCAGCTCGAAACCAATATCGAACGTGCGGCTGCCTACGCTCAGCCGGTTGGTAAATGACCATGGCTGCGGCGCAAGCGCCGCGTCATGCACTGGTTACCGGCGCCTCCCGGGGCATTGGTTTGATGGTGGCTGAACGCCTGCTGCGCCAAGGCTGTAACGTTACCCTGATGGGGCGGGGCGAAGCCTCGCTTGCCCAGGCGCAGCAGCAACTGGCTGCGCTGGGCGAGGTCGCCTGGGTCTCTGCCGACATCACCGATGCGGCAGAGGTCAAGGCCGCATTCGTCCGGGCCCGCGAAACGTTTGGTCCGGTTCATATTCTGGTGAATAATGCCGGTCAGGCGGTCAGCGAGCGCTTCGACCGTCTCGATGAGGCAGGCTGGGATCGCATGCTGGCCGTCAACCTTACGGGTACGTTTCATTGCATTCAGGCGGCATTGCCCGACATGCTGGCTGCCAAATGGGGCCGTGTCGTGAATGTGGCCAGTACCGCAGGTTTGCAGGGCTATGCCTATGTCAGTGCCTACTGCGCCGCCAAGCACGGTGTCGTGGGGCTGACCCGTTCCCTGGCCCTTGAAGTCGCCAGGAAGGGCATTACCGTTAATGCGGTGTGCCCGGGCTATACCGAAACCGATCTGGTGCGGGAAGCGCTCGACAACATCATGCAAAAAACCGGGATGTCCCTTGAGGAGGCCAAGGCCAAGCTGGCTGAAGGCAATCCGCAAGGGCGTCTGGTCCAACCCGAAGAAGTCGCCGATGCCGTGGCCTGGCTGTGCACGCCAGGTGCCGGGGCCGTCAACGGACAATCGATCCCCGTCGACGGGGGCGAAGTTATGGTGGGCTGATCAGGCCCACCTCAAGGAGTACACATGACTACTGAACACACGATGGCCCATCACACCGGGCCTATGGCTGGATACGAAGCACGCAATTTCCTGTGGGAAGTTTCTGCTGATGGCAAGGTTGCGACCATTACGCTGAACCGCGCCGAGCGCAAGAATCCCCTGACTTTCGAGTCGTATGCCGAGTTGCGTGACCTGTTCCGCAAGCTGTCCTACGCCAGCGATATCAAAACTGTTGTCGTTACCGGTGCGGGTGGTAATTTCTGCTCGGGCGGTGATGTCCATGAAATCATCGGTCCGCTCACCAAAATGACCATGCCCCAGTTGCTCGAGTTCACTCGTATGACCGGTGACCTGGTCAAGGCCATGCGCAACTGCCCGCAGCCGATCATTGCTGCGGTTGACGGTGTTTGCGCCGGGGCCGGCGCGGTTGTTGCGATGGCGTCAGACATGCGTCTGGCGTCCGAACAAACCAAAACCGCTTTCCTGTTCACCCGGGTGGGTCTGGCCGGAGCCGATATGGGTTCGTGCGCAATTTTGCCGCGTATCATTGGGCAGGGTCGTGCATCCGAATTGCTGTACACCGGCCGTTCCATGTCCGCCCAGGAAGGTCTGAACTGGGGCTTTTTCAACGCCCTGCATCCGTCCGAGTCTTTGATCGAAGCGGCACAGAAGCTGGCTCAACAACTGGCGAACGGTCCGACTTTTGCGCATGCCATGACCAAAAAGGCGCTGCATCAAGAGTGGTCCATGGGTGTTGATGAGGCCATCGAGGCCGAGGCGCAAGCCCAGGCCATTTGCATGCAGACCAAAGACTTCCACCGTGCTTACCACGCTTTTGTTGCCAAGCAAAAGCCAGTTTTCGAAGGTGATTGAATGACCGACACGACATGGCTTGATTGGCCGTTTTTCGACGAACGCCACCCCGACTTTGCCCGTGCACTTGATGCGTGGTGTGAAGCGAATTTGTCTCATATCGACCATAGCGATACCGATCAGGCCTGTCGTGATCTGGTGCGCGCCCTGGGCGATGCCGGCTTTCTGCAGGTGGTTGTCCCGTCCGGCCCCAACGGGCAGTGGGGCGGTCGCTGGCCTGAAATTGATTCGCGTGCGGTCTGTATCGCGCGTGAAACGCTGGCGCGTCACGAAGGCCTTGCCGACTTTGCCTTTGCCATGCAGGGGTTGGGTAGCGGTGCCATTTCGATCGCCGGCAGCGATGCATTGCGCCTGAAGTATTTGCCGCGCGTTGCCAGGGGTGATGCCATTGCGGCCTTCGCCTTGTCCGAACCCAATGCGGGTTCGGATGTCGCAGCCATGTCGTGCGAGGCTACCCTTGACGGTGATCACTACGTCATCAATGGCGAGAAAACCTGGATTTCCAACGGCGGCATCGCTGATTTTTACTGTGTGTTCGTCCGTACGGGCGAAGCACCGGGCGCACGCGGCATATCGGCTTTTGTGGTTGATGCCGACACGCCGGGTTTGACGGTGCCCGAACGTATTGACGTCATTGCCCCGCACCCCTTGGCGCGCCTGAAATTTGAAAACTGCCGCATCCCGGTGTCGCAGCGTCTGGGCGATGCGGGCCAGGGCTTCAAGATCGCCATGATGACACTGGATATCTTCCGGGCCTCGGTAGCGGCTGCCGCTTTGGGCTTTGCCCGCCGCGCCATTCAGGAAGGGGTTTCCCGCGCCAAGTCGCGTCAGATGTTTGGCGGGGCGCTGGCCGATCTTCAACTGACCCAGGCCGCCTTGGGTGACATGGCCACCGACATTGATGCGTCGGCCTTGCTGACCTACCGCGCGGCATGGATGCGGGATGTCCGCAAGCAGCGTACAACGCGTGAAGCCGCCATGGCCAAAATGACGGCCACTGAGTCGGCGCAGCGTGTCATTGACCGTGCGCTGCAAATGTTCGGCGGGTTGGGCGTTGTGTCCGGTGAACCCGTCGAAAAGCTGTACCGTGAAATACGCGCGTTGCGAATTTATGAGGGGGCAACAGAAGTACAAAAGCTCATCATCGCACGCGAATTGCTGAAAAATAGTTAAGGAGACAACCTTGGAACGTTCTGCTCACACCGATACCTTTGCCCGCGACAATTTGCCGCCACTTGATCAGTGGCCCGAGTTGTTGCTTGAGGGCAACCCTGATGTCGCCTATCCGGCGCGGTTGAATTGTGCGGCAGAACTGGTTGACCGCCATGTTGATGAGGGGCATGGAGACCGCGTGGCCTTGCGCTGGCCCGAGGGCGACCAGGACAAGGCGCTGACCTACGCCGAGCTCAAGCGTCTGACTAACCAGATTGCTCAGGTCCTGACGGAAGACATGGGTCTGGTGCCAGGTAATCGTGTGCTGTTGCGCGGCCCAAACAATGCCATGATGGCGGCCAGCTGGCTGGCCGTGGTCAAGGCCGGCCTTATTGCCGTGCCAACCATGCCATTGCTGCGTGCGTCTGAAATCAAGCCGATTGTTGAAAAGGCTGAACTTGATGCGGTTTTGTGCGACAAGCGTCTGGCGGATGAAATCGAACATTGTCTCGATGCCTCGCACCCGGCGTATTGTCCGGCGCTTAAACATGTGCGCTATTTTTGCGATAACGGCCCTGATGGGCTTGAGACGGTTGCGGCAGCCAAATCGGGCGACTTTACTGTTTGCGACACTGCTGTCGATGATGTCTGCCTGATCGCCTTTACCAGTGGCACTACCGGCAAGCCCAAGGGGTGCATGCACTTTCATCGCGATGTGCTGGCGATGTGCGATACCTTTTCGCGCCATACACTTAAAACCTCGCCAGACGACATCATCACCGGTACACCACCGCTGGCCTTCACCTTTGGCTTGGGGGGCATGCTCTGCTTCCCGCTGCGTGTGGGCGCGTCTACCGTGCTGATCGAACGCCTGACGCCGGACGAGCTTTTGTCGATGGTCGACCGCTTTGGTGTCACGATGACGTTCACGGCCCCCACGTTTTATCGGCAAATGGCTGCTTTGGCCAAAAATTACAGTCTGAAGTCGCTGGTTAAAACCGTGTCGGCCGGCGAAGCCTTGCCCGACACGACCCGCCAGCTCTGGAAAGAGGCCACCGGCATCGAAATGATTGACGGTATCGGTGGTACCGAAATGATCCACGTGTTTGTGTCCAGCCCCCCCGAATCGGTGCGTCGTGGTGCCATCGGCAAGGTGGTGCCAGGCTACATCGCTCAAGTAGTTGACGAGGATTTCAACCCGGTCGCTCCAGGCGTTGTCGGCCGTCTTGCGGTCAAAGGGCCGACCGGTTGCCGTTATCTGGCTGATGACCGCCAACAGGTTTATGTCCAGAATGGCTGGAACCTGCCCGGCGACACATTCAAGTTTGATGAGGATGGCTACCTGTATTACCAGGCTCGTAACGATGACATGATCATCTCTGCCGGCTACAACATTGCCGGCCCCGAGGTTGAAGAGTCGCTGATGACGCATCCGGCGGTTGCGGAATGCGGGGTTGTGGGCCAGCCTGACGCCGAGCGGGGCAATATCGTCAAAGCCTATATCGTGCTCAAACCCGGTTTTTCCGCAGACGCCGCCATGGTCAAGACACTCCAAGAGCACGTCAAGGCGACCATTGCACCTTACAAATACCCACGCTCCATTGAGTTCGTCAGTTCGTTGCCCCGCACCGAGACTGGCAAGCTGCAGCGCTTTGTGCTGCGCCAGAAAGCACAGAAAAACGTCTGAGCTGTTTTTTAATTTTTATTTGATTTACACGAGGCAATCATGAAAATTCTGCAACCCCCCACCTGGACCGAACCCCGAGGCTACGCCAACGGTACCATGGCCGAAATGCAAGTCGGCAGCCGACTGATTTTTGTTGGGGGCCAGATCGGCTGGAATGCCCAGCAGCAGTTTGAAACCGACAACCTGGCTGAACAGGTTGGCCAGGCACTGCAGAACATTGTCGATGTTCTGAAAGAAGGTGGCGCCGGTCCCGAGCACATTACGCGCATGACCTGGTATGTTGTCGACAAGCAAGAGTACAACGCCCAGTTGCGAGAAATCGGCCAGCATTATCGCGCCATTATTGGCCGCAATTTTCCGGCCATGACGGCGGTTGAAGTCGCTGCGCTGATCGAAGACCGCGCCCGCGTCGAAATCGAAGTCACTGCTGTAGTACCGCCTGCAGCCTGACTTTTTGCTGAACGATAAATCCAGAAAAACGCCCCGCAACTGCGGGGCGTTTCTGCTTTCGTCGGTCAGAGCCTGGAGAAGACCTCTTCGGCAATGTCCAGCGTGCGTTGAATGACGGCGTCATCGTGGGTGGCGGAAACAAAACCCGCCTCGAACGCCGACGGTGCAAAGTAAATGCCCTTGATCAGCATGGCGTGGAAAAACTTCTTGAACAGCTCAATATCGCATTCAGAAACTTCCGCGAATGTGGTGGGGATGCGTTCGCGGAAGTACAGCCCGAACATGCCGCCGATATAGTCGGTACTGAACGGGATGCCGGCGTTCTCGGCGCGTTCGGCCAGGCCATCGGCCAGCTTGCCTGTTTGTGCTTCGAGGCGGTCATAAAAACCAGGCTCGGCCAGCAACTTCAGGGTGACCAGACCGGCGGCGACGGCAACCGGGTTGCCCGACAGTGTGCCGGCCTGATAGACGGGGCCCAGGGGGGCGACATGTTCCATAATATCGGCGCGACCACCAAATGCACCGACCGGCATGCCGCCGCCGATGACTTTGGCCAGGGTGGTGATGTCGGGCGTTACACCGGTCAGGCCTTGCACGCCTTGTGGGCCCACCCGGAAGCCGGTCATGACTTCGTCAAAAACCAGTAAAGCCCCGTGCTTGGTGCACAGATGGCGCAAAGTCTCGAGAAAGCCCGACTGCGGGCGGATCAGGTTCATGTTGCCGGCAATCGGTTCTACGATGATGCAGGCAATTTCGTCGCCATGGGTTGCGAAGGCGGCTTCAACGGCGTCAATGTTGTTGAAGTCAAGCACCAGGGTGTGCTGGATGAATTCGGCGGGTACGCCGGCTGAAGTGGGGTGACCGAACGTCAGCATGCCTGAACCGGCCTTGACCAGCAGGCTGTCGGCATG
>JAAYID010000077.1 GCA_012744285.1 Alcaligenaceae bacterium | reverse complement strand
CGTAACTCTTTATCGTTGCGACGGATATGCACTGACAACCAGTCACGCAAGACAGCCGACAACTGGGCAGCCACCGTGACATGGCCGGCCCGATGTTTTTCCTGGAGTTCACGCAGGTTATTCACAAACGCTTCGTGCCCTTTTTTGTGTCCTTCCAGCTTGGGAAAACCCGCTTGGGCCATGACCCGCTCTTCCTCACGCAAGTGCTCGTCGGTATCGCGAACCAGGCGCTCGAGCAACCGGCCGACAACAAGTTTGCCCTTACCCTGGATGGTTGCCGTATGCAGCTCGTTGACCAGATCGACGAGCTTGCGATGATCGGCATCTATGGGACCATTGTCGATCACCATGTCGTTAGCCCACTCAAAATAAGCCATTGCTGTAGTCTCCTGTTAACTGCTGTTAGCTGCGGTTATGTCAGGCTGCTGGTAACGCATAGCCCGATGACGTTCTGGAATTACCTGCACCATCGTTGCCCAGACGGAATACCGAAACCGCCCTGACCAAATCGTCGGCCTGCTCTTCAAGCGAACCGGCAGCCGCAGCGGCTTCTTCGACGAGCGATGCATTGGATTGGGTCACCTGATCCATTTGTGTCATGGCCAGGTTGATCTGGTCAATGCCGTGCGACTGGTCGGCACTGGCCGCGCTGATTTCACCCATGATGTCGGCAACCCGACGCACGCTGACCACGATTTCGTCCATGGTGCTGCCTGCTTTTTCAACCAGCTCGCTACCGGCACTGACGTTTTTAACCGAAGTTTCAATAAGCACCTTGATTTCTTTTGCCGCATCGGCGCTGCGGCTGGCCAGGCTTCGCACTTCGCTGGCCACAACCGCAAAACCCCGCCCTTGCTCACCGGCACGTGCGGCTTCAACGGCAGCATTCAGAGCCAGAATATTGGTCTGGAACGCGATCGAGTCAATGACCCCGATAATGTCGGAAATTTTGCCTGAAGAGGCGTTAATGTCTTCCATGGTGTGAACAACCTGCGACACGACCTCGCCACCACGCAAGGCCACCTGGGCGGCCTGCTCGGCCAGCTGGTTGGCGTGCTGGCCACTTTCGTAGTTTTGCTTGACGGTTGTGGACAGATCTTGCATTGACGCAGCCGTTTCTTGCAGGGCCGCGGCCTGTTCTTCGGTACGCGACGAAAGGTCAAGGTTACCCGCAGCGATCTGGTGCGTGGCCGTTGCTATAGAGTCGGTACCTTTACGCACCCGCTTGACGATTCCGACAAGGCTTTGGTCCATGTCTTTCAGGGCATGTAAAAGCTGGCCTGCCTCATCGGCACTGTTGACCGTGATATGGCTGTCGAGTTGACCGCCGGCAACCGCACGGGCAACCGACACCGCCTGCTGCAATGGCACCGTAATTGACCGTGTGATGTAGCGTGCAAGAATAAGGGCAACAACCAGGGCACCGGCACCCAGCACCAGCAAGAGCCAATGGGTGGTCTCGGCTTCCTGGGCAGCTTGCTCGCCAGAGGCATCAACCAGGCTGTCTTCAATATCAACCAGGCGCACCAGGTTAACCTGCATTTCATCAAGTGCCGGGATCGTTTGCTTGCTGAGAATCTCGTAGGCTTCGGCCCGTTTGCCAGCTTCGATCAATTCGGACACCTTGTCGCCCGACGACAAATAGCGCATGCGCGCTTCGTGCATGTTGGCCAGCATCTGGCGCGCTTGCGGCAGCTTGACCGTGTCTTGCAAAAACTTGTAGTTTTCGTTGAATTCTCCGATTGCAGAGGCACGGGATTCGCGTAATTTTTTACGCGTCGAGGCATCTTCAGAGGCGTAGATTTCAAGCGTGCGCAGGCCGTTGTTCAGTGAAATTGCCCGTAGCGTGTTGGCTGCCTTGGCCTTGGCCCAATCAGAATCAATAATATTACTGGTTGTTGCAGCCAGGCTGTCGATACGCAGCACAGAAAGCACCACAATAACCAGCATCATAAGTATGACCAGGCCAAAGCCAACGGCCAGGCGAACGCCAATGCGCCAGTCGCGCGGCGAAAACGAGAAAGAAGAAGAAGTTTTTGAGGTCATGACTCAGAAGTAAAAATGGTTACCGATGGTGTGACGATTGTATAAGGGAATGAAGCTGGGAGGAGTGCCCGCATTACCCCGAAAAACAAATTCAGTTCAACAACGAACCGGGCTGTTGAAACTGCAAAAACCGTAACCGTGCAAAGCCTGATATAACCGGAACGGTATTGCGCACGTCTTTTTAACAAAAATCAGGGTAACACCCCGCTATGTCAGACAGTTTTACTGCGGTATAGTCAGGCAATGATTTGTAATAAAGCACACAGACGGTAAATATGCATCACGCAAAGTTGGCGCTGTCCAGGGGGTCACAATGAACGGTCAACTCGAAAAAACAATGATCGATGCTATTCCCGACGGCATGCTGCTGGTTGATGCCGATGGCCGTATCCTGCGTGCAAACGTCGCACTGCAAGCCATGTCCGGCTACACCGAACACGAACTGCTGGGCGCTACGCCCGACATTTTTCTTCCACCCGCAATGCGTTCAGCCCACGCCGGGCTCATGAGGCAGTTTTTCACCCGGCCAGCCCAGCGCACCATGGTGCAAAATGGCTCGCACCTGAAACTGCACCGGCGTGACGGGGTGTCTGTTCCCATTGACGTTGCCCTTAACCCCTGCACAATTGACAACAGGCTGTGTGTTCTGGCGTTTGTACGAGACCTTCGACCACTAAAAAACCTTGAAGACCGTGTCAACTACCAGGCTACCCACGACACCCTGACCGGGCTGCACAATCGGTGGCAGTTTTCGCAAGACCTGAACCAGGCGCTTTCCGATTCGGCGCTGTCGTCAGCCCTGTCGGCCGTCATTATGCTCGACCTGGACAACTTCAAAACAATCAACGACAGCCACGGTCATAACGCCGGTGACCAGGTACTGATTTCGGTAGCTAACCGCCTGCGGCTTGAACTGCCCCCCGGTGCCCGGCTGGCACGCCAGGGCGGCGACGAGTTCATGGTACTGGTCACGGGCCTGGACACCCCCGAGCAAGCCACATCTTTGGTCGAAAATCTGCTGGATGCCCTGAACGCTCCCTTCACCTTGACCCACGGCTCTCTGGAAATCAAGGCATCGGCGGGCCTGGTAATCGGGCCTGTTGACGCTACCGACGGCCAGACGCTGCTGCGTTACGCCGACATGGCCCTGTATCACGCCAAAGACGCCGGGCGTGGCCGCTATTTGCGTTATGCATCCCACATGAGCCAGGGCATTGAGCGGCGCATGAAAATCTACCAGCGGCTGCGACTGGCCTTGAAAAACAACGGGCTTGAACTGCATTACCAACCCCAGATAGACCTGAGCAGTGGTGGTATTGTCTCTGTCGAGGCCCTGCTGCGCTGGACCGATGACGAGCTGGGCTATATACCGGCTGACCAGTTTGTTGCCGTGGCTGAAGCCAGCGGCCTGATGGACGAACTGGGCCTGTGGGTACTGGAAACCGCCTGCCAGCAACTGTCGCAATGGCAAAGCCAAGGTTTGACACTGCGTATGGCAGTCAACCTTTCAGCACAGCAGTTTCACCAGTCGCACTTGATCCAGCAATTGGGCGAACTGGTCTGGCGCCACGGGCTGCGCCCCGGCTGTCTTGAGCTTGAACTGACCGAATCTCAGGCCATGTCCAACCCCGAACAGACCCGAGTCATCATGCAGCGCCTGAGCGACCTGGGGTTCCATCTGGCCATCGACGACTTTGGTACTGGCTACTCGTCACTGGCTTACTTGCAGTTGCTGCCCATCAATCGGGTAAAAATCGATCGCAGCTTTGTTGCACGCATCGAAACCTCGGAAGAAGGCAAGCGCCTTATCAAGGGCATTATCGGGCTGGCCCACTCGCTTGAAAAAGACGTGGTGGCTGAAGGCGTTGAAACAGTTCAGCAGCTGAACTTCTTGCAAGAATTTGGCTGTGACACCTACCAGGGCTGGTATTTTGCCAAGGCCATGCCGGCAAACGACCTGGTCCAGTTCGTTAAAACCAGCCTGTACGCCGCCCGCCGGTCAGGCGACCCCCAGGCCGCCTTCCACATACAGTAAACAACTTAGTGCTCAAGCCGGTCTTTGCGAACGGCGTCGTCTTCCATGAGCTCGAACCACATGGCATTCAATACCGCAAAAGCGGCGGCCAGCGGAAGACCAAGAATCCAGGCAAAGTACCACATATCAAACCCCCGATTTATTCACTTGATTAATACGCATGGTCTTTTCCGCCTTCAATGGCCGCCGGATCGACTTTGCCCCGCAGTACCGAAAACACCCAGCTTGTATAGGCCAGGATGATCGGCATGAAGATCGCCGTGCTGACCAGCATGATGAACAGCGTCAAATGACTTGAGGACGAGTCCCAGACCATCAGACTGGCAGACGG
>JAAYID010000076.1 GCA_012744285.1 Alcaligenaceae bacterium | reverse complement strand
GTGTCAATACCCACCGCCAGCGCGATGGTCAGGCTGACGGATGACCACAACGAGAAACGGCCGCCGACCCAGTCCCAGAGCTGGAAAATATGGCCGGGCTTTACCCCCCATTGCTGGGCGACCTGAGGTCGGGCCGTGATGGCCACAATGTGCTGGTAAGGGTCGCTGATGCCAGCCCCCTTCAGCCACTCAAGTGCGCGCGCGGCATTTTGCAGGGTTTCGGTGGTGGTGAATGACTTTGACGCCACCACGACCAGGGTTTCGTGCGGATCAAGACCGGCCAGGGCGCCTGCCATGGCATGCCCGTCGATATTGGCGGCAAAGCGCACGTTGCGCCAGGTGCCGGCATAACCGAAGGCGGCAATGGCCAGACGTACCCCCCAGTCGCTGCCGCCGATACCAATATGAACAATATTGCGCCAGCGGCGTTCGGCGTCGGCCAGGCGGACAAAATCCAGCATGCGCTGACGCTCGGTGGCGACGTCGCGGGGGGCGGCGGCCGTGCGCAAGGCGGTGTGCCAGGCGGCACGCTGTTCCGTTGGGTTGACGATACCGCCCGACAGCAAGTCGTGGCGTTTTTGACAGAAGCCATGCGCGTCGAGGATGCGTTCGGCAGATGCACCCACTTCGGGTGACCAGTGCTGTGCGGTGACGTCGATGGTCAGGCCTGCTGCATTGATCAGGCGTTGCTCAGAGTGAGGGACGCCAGTGTGTTCAACAGCAGACCGAAGGGATTGCCACAGGGATGGAAGCATCGTGCAGGCGTTATGGTTATTGAGCAAAAAAGCCCGTTGGCGACAAGGGTAAACAGCGAAGGCGCCGCGTAATTCAACGCCTCGTCGATTGTACTATGTACTGTTTTTCATCGCGTATGTGCCCAGGTTAATGTACCTGCTGCCCCTCGGGCAGTTTTTTGACCAGCAGCGTTTCGGTAACGGCGCGGGTCCAGAGTTTTTGCATGGGGCTTAGCATGTGCCCGGGGCGGCTTGCGCGTTTCGGGGGGTAGACGGGTTCGGGTAGTGCGTTTGAGCAGGCCCAGGCCACGTTGGGTGTCAGGGCCCAGAGCCGGAAAATGTCTTGCTCGACAAAGCCTTCCCAGTGGTCGGCGCTGGTCCAGACCGGGTATTGCGTTTTGATCAGGTTATGACAGGCGGCATTGGTAATGAAATAACCCCTTGACTGCCGTACCGAGCCATACGGCCGCACCAGTTTGAAGGCGGTGTTGCCCACAGTGCGAAACGGGTTGCGGTAGGCTTGTTCAACATGCGTCAAGATGACCACAATAGGTTCGTACGAACCAAACATGTGCTCGAGGCAATTGGGTGTGCCGGTATCCAGTAGTACGGGTAAATCGGGGCTGATATCCGTGTCGCTTTCAAGGATGACGGCACTGGGGATGTGATGGTTGAGAATGTGCCGGTACACCGCAATGTGGCTTAGCGCGATGGCCACGTTGTCCCGGGTCAGGACGTCGCCGTAGGCATTGATGTTTTTTTCAATGTTGATATACGACCCCAACGAGCGCTCGTCAATGGATGATGGTGTAATCATCGGGAAAAACACAACCTGTAACCCCCGGCTTTCCAGGCGTGCATGAACGGCTTCGCGTTGCGAAGCGTCTTCGGCAGCGCCAAGGACGAAGCACGGCAGTTGAGTGGGCATTGGGAAAAAACCTGTTTGGTTTTGTTACGGTTTAGCGGGTATTGTAATCGGTTGCTGACAATTGTCCCAGAAAGTTTTGGGAAAAAAATCGGTTTTTTGGACGAGACAATACACCGGATCAAAATATTTCTTTGCCAATTCAAACCGTGCGGCTCGTCGCTGGCAAAGACGCGCGCGAATACAGGTCAATACCCATCTCGTCTATAGGGGCTTTCACATTGTGATTATTGCGGAAGTTGCCATAATGCACACAATTTGTCACTTTTCTGACAAGTTGACCGTTTCCCTCCCGGCGACGTGCCGGACTTTTCGGAGCATTTGATGACGTCTAAACAGCATCTGTGGCGGTTCGGAAGTTGGTGTATCGGTGGTTTGGCATGGGGCATGGTGGCCGTGACCCCGCAACCGGCAATTGGGGGGCAGGCGATGACAACGCCGGCCCCTTTTGTTTTGGGTGACGAGGTTTGGGAAATAACGGCAGCCCCTTATGTGGATACCCGTGATTTTCTGGTGGGTGAAGCGGCCGTCATCGCGGTGCAGGCGCCAGGCAGCGCCACGTTGACCGGCACTATCGCCAATGTGCCAGGGTCGATGGAAGGCCTCATCAAACTGGGTGCCGGCGCCTTGACACTGGCGGGGCAAACAACGGCGACGGGTGTGACTCGGGTGCTGGACGGAGAACTGGTGGTGGCCAGTGATGAAGCGATCGGATACGGTGGTTTACAGGTCAATGCGGGGGCTGCCCTGACCTACGCACCGGGGGTGACGGTGTCGGGCAATACCCAATTTGAAGCGATGACGCTGGCTGAGCAACCGATTCCTCCGGGCTATGCGGCGGTCTTGCCTGACAGTGCGGCGCCGATACGCTGGCATGTTGATCGTGGGCAGGCCACTCATACGGGTGTCCTGGCGGGGCGGGTTCCATTTGAAAAAACGGGCGCAGGGCGATTGGTGCTGGGACATGATGCGTTGGGTTACAGCGGGCTGGCTCATGTCAGGGAAGGAACGTTGGCAGTCAACGAGTTGTTCTCCGGTGCCGTCCAGGTCATGTCGGGGGCGCGGCTTGAGGGAACAGGGTCAGTGGCCTCGGTTTGGGTTCGCGACGGCGGGACATTGGCACCGGGGGCCAGCATTGGTGTGCTGACGATTCCCGGCGACTTGCGTTTTGATACGGGCGCGACACTGTCGCTTGAAGTGGCCCCGGACGGGCGTCACGATGCCGTGGCTGTCGGAGGTCAGGCGACCCTGGCCGGTGATGTGCAGGCCTTGGCCGAGGCGGGCGACTGGCAGGCGTCGACGCAGTATCGCTTCCTGACGGCAACCGGTGGCCTGGGAGGAACGCGGTTTGATCGGGTCAGCAGCAATTTTGCGTTTTTGACGCCGACACTCAGCTATGACGCGTCATCGGTCACGCTGACGCTTGAGCGCAATGACGTGCCGCTCAGTGATGTCGCAGAGACACCCGAGGCGGCTGTTGTGGGCGACATTATTGCTGCCGATGAGCCTGTGACGCCGGATCCAGCGCATGACGCGGGGGTTCCCGCGCCCGAAGTGGCCGTCGTTCCTGGGGCCGGGCTGGTCATTACACCGTCACCCGAGGCGGTGGCCTTGCCTGAACCCGTTGACGCGCCGGTGCCTGCAGCGGTTGTCGTTTCACCTGCAGCGTCCGTCCCTGATGCCAGTCCCGTGACACGTAAAGACCTCCCGCAACTGTATGACGCCATCGTTGTACTTGATCGCAGCGAAGCCCGGAAAACCTTATCGCAGTTGGCCGGGAGCTGGCCGGCGACTGTGCGAGGCAGTTTTCTGGAGGACAGCCGTTTTGTGCGTGACGCAGTGTTGGGCGAGGCCTTGTATCGTGCGCCCGGTTCTTCCGGGGTATGGGCAAACGTCTATCAGGCGCAGGGCCATACGAGGCAAGAGGCCGTTGTACCGGGCTACGCACGCCTGTTGCGCGGCCTGACGGTTGGCGCGCGCCACCTGGTCAGTCATGCCCTGACATTGGGTGGGTTTACGGGTGTCCAGCAGCGTCAGATCACTCAGCGCGATGGCACTGGTGACGCCCGGTCAATGGTACGCAGCCTGCACGCCGGTGTTGATCTGGCCTGGCAGAACGATACGATGCAGTTGCACACAGGGGTGGCGGCGGAATGGCATGACGTGAGCGCCCGTCGTTCTGTACGCATGGGGCGTATGAGCCATGCGTTGCACACGGCGTGGCGCAGCCGTACCCTGCAATGGTTTGGTCAGATGGTCCTGGCACCGGCGGCCGTCATTCAGCCATTCGTGCAGGTTGCTCTGGTGCATCAACACAGTGCGGGTCATGTGGAATCGGGTGGGCCTGCGGCCTTGCGTTATACCGGGGCGTCTGATGTGGCTGCTTACGCGTCGCTGGGGCTCAAGGCCGTCAAGGCGTTTCGCACCGCATTGGGCGAGGCCCAGGTTAAGGGCGAGCTGGCTTTGCGTCACCGTCGCGGTTCCGGTGCATTAGCGTCAACGGCCATGTTTCGTGACAGCCAGACCGCCACACCCTTTGTGACGCATGGGCGCAGCATGCCGGCCAACGCCCTGACCGCCCGGGTCATGGTGTCGACATCCTTGGGTCGGCAAGGGCAGTTGAGCATTGGTTATGCCGGGGTCTTGTCACCGGGCTGGGTTGATCATGGCGCGATGTTGCAGATCCGGCACCGGTTCTAGCCATCCGATTTCGGCTCATTTTTGTGTGGCACAGCGCTGTCTGCGGTTAACATACGAGGGCGATTGTCATGTCGTTTCATACGCTCGCCCATGCCGGGCTGCAGGCCGCTCTCGTTTTCCGGATTTCCGTCGGGCTTTTCTCAGCGTTTTTTCTATTTATGTATTTGATTCTTGCCTTCTTGCTGGCTGTACAGCCCTTCGCAAACCTGAACAGCTCCAAAACGCCCAGTGGCCTGTTCTACGTCACGCTGGCCGTTTGTCTGATCCTGCTGATACAACGTCGTTTTGCCGGTGCCGGGCAGCTGACGCGTGATTACCAATGGGTGGTGGCCTCGTTCTCGGTGTTGTTGCTGGCGGTAGCGGGTTCCTCGCTGTATTACGGCGATTGGGCCGGCGCTAATGGCGAGGGTGCAATCCGGTTGTTTTTCGGGTTCTGGGTGGTTTTGCTGGCCCTGACGTATGTGCCCTACAGGTATCTGCAATGGGGAGTAATGGGTATCGCTGTCGCCGGAGTGATCTCTGCGGCCGTGGTTCTGACGTTGATCTTGCCCGATTTTGTTCGCCCGGACACGCCGGCCCACAATGCCGTCACCTACGGTAACTATATGGCCTACATGGCTGTTGTTGCGGCGTATTCGTTGGGGTGGCAGCAAACGCGATGGCCCCGCGCAGAGCGGGTACTCAAAGCCTTGGCGGCTGTTATTTCTTTGGCCGGATTTGTGTTGACCCAGACCCGTTCGGGTTGGGTTGCCATGCCGGTATTTGTGCTCGTGGCCGTCGCGCTGTTCGTTGGGTGGCAGCAGTGGCGCCGGGCGCTTGTCGCTGCGATGGTGATGCTGGCGGCGTTGGTGGCCGTTTTCGCCAGCAGCGATATCATGCGCGACAGGGCTGTGCTGGCCTATGACGAAGTTGTCAGTTGTCGGGACAGCAATTATCTAGAGAATTCGTCGATTTGTGTACGGTTGCAATTGTATCGGGCATCGGTTGATATGTTTGTCCAGCATCCGTTGGCGGGGTTGGGTGATGGCAGCCGCTTCCAAGAGACCATGGTCAACGATTCCCACCCCAAAGGTCTGGTAGGTGATTTTGTTGTGGGCGTCGATGACTATTTTGGCGAACCCCACAACGATTTGCTGTTTATGCTGGCTTCATTTGGCTTGCCGGGGTTTATGGGGTTATTGCTGGTTTACCTTGTCCCATGCGGGTATTTTTTGAAACGTCTGGGGCAGGTGATACCTCAGCCAGCACGCGTGGCGGCGGCCATGGGGCTGGCGCTATGTCTTGGCTTTTTGGTGTTCGGTCTGACCGAGACAATGTTCCGACGCATGCATACGTTAAGTTTTTACGCTGTTTTTGTAGCCGTATTCTTAAGTCTCTCTGACCCGCGTCGGTACAGTGTTGGTAAGCCTGGCGTTTAACTTGATTTTTGGTCGCTGCCAGCCGTATTTTCGAGGTGTCTTTTGTCGGTAGACATGGCGCTATGGACGGTGGTCGAAGTGGACGGTAGTATAGCGGCCGTCACGGCTTTTGCTATGATGGCAGACGCTGTTTAATTACCGAGATTGCCGCTATGCCTACCGACACCCCTGCCGATGACCTGGTCTGGACCGACGCCTTTCTGGTGGGTTTCGAGCCCATGGACGAAACCCACCGCGAGTTCGTTGACATTACCAGTGCATTGTTGAAAGCCGATGATGCCGATTTGCTGAAATACCTTAAAGACCTTATTCAGCACAGCGAACGGCATTTCTCGCAAGAAGAGCACTACATGAACACCACGGCTTTTCCGGCTCGCGATTGCCATACAAAAGAGCACAATGCCGTGTTGGGTTCCATGCGGGAAGTGGCCGACTATCTGGAAAAGGGCGGCAACCCGGCCGAAGCCCGGCGGTTGGCGGTTGAGCTGTCACGCTGGTTTCCCGGGCATACCGATTATCTGGACGCGTCGTTGGCCCAGTGGGTGGCCAAGAAACAGCTGGGGGCCGTGCCCATCGTGGTGCGTCGCGGTGTGGCCAACCATCAGGCTGATTAAGCGCTGCCGGACACACGCGGTTCAGTCGCCGTTGCAGCCCTGGGCGGCGGCTGTCTGTGCGCAGGCCGGTGGCGGCTTTTAAAACAAAGTGACGTGGCCGGGCTTGATTAATTGAATCCAGCGGTCACGCAGCATGTCAAGATAGGTTTCCGGCGCCAGCGAGCCAGGGTAGTAGGCCATGGCCCAGGCGTCATTCACGGTAACCAGTGCTGTCTTGCCGTTATCCAGTACGCCCACGTCAAGCGCATAGGCAATGGGGGCGTCAAACGACAGGTCGGCGATCATCAGCCGGATGGCGTTGATGTCGGGCTCGGGGGCCGAGTCAAGCCCCTTGTCGTAACGTGCTGCGCCTTTGATCAGGCCGCGATGAATATAAAAGCGCCATTCCGATTGCCAGGTAATGGGTGACGCCACCCACACCGGGAATTCACGCGGTAGCTTACGGATCAGTTCAAGGTCGTTGCGTACTGTTAGCACGGTGTCGGCCGGGGCGGCGTGTTCGCTGGTGAGCTGGTCAATCAGTTTGACCTCTTCCATGCTGTAGACCCCGCCTTTGAATGTTTTGGTTGAAATGGCAGGTTTGATGAACCATTCGCCGCTGGTGGGCAAGTCACCCTTGCGCCGTGGCGTAACTTCGCGGTGTAACCATTTCTGCAGGCGTTTGGGGTAGTTCAGCGCAGCGGGCAC
>JAAYID010000075.1 GCA_012744285.1 Alcaligenaceae bacterium | reverse complement strand
TGGGCGGGGTTTGCCTGAACGTCGGGTGCATTCCGTCCAAAGCCTTGCTGCACACGGTTGGCGTGGCCGAGGCGGCCAGGTCGCTGGCCTCGCACGGTTTCAGTTTTGGTGAACCCACCATTGATCTTGACGCCCTGCGTGGCTACAAAGACAGCGTGGTCGCCAAGCTGACAGGTGGTCTGGCGGGTATGGCCAAGGCGCGCAAGGTCAAGGTACTGACTGGTACCGGGCAGTTTGTTGACCCCAATCACATGGCGGTTACCGACGCCCAGGGCAACACCCAAACCGTGCGTTTTGGTTCCGCCATCATTGCCGCGGGAAGCCAGTCGGTCAAATTGCCGTTCATGCCCAATGATCCGCGCGTGGTTGATTCAACCGGTGCATTGCAGCTGCGTTCCATCCCCAAAAAAATGCTGATTGTGGGCGGCGGCATTATCGGTCTGGAAATGGGTACGGTCTATTCGGCGTTGGGTGCGCGTCTTGACGTTGTCGAGATGCAGCCTGGCTTGATGCAGGGTGCCGACCGTGATCTGGTCAAGGTATGGGAAAAAATGAATGCCCATCGCTTTGATCGCATTATGCTTAATACCAAAACAGTGGGTGCCGAAGCCAGGGACGATGGCATCTGGGTCAGCTTTGAAGGCAAAGGTGCGCCAGATGGCCCGCAACGTTACGACCTGGTCTTGCAGGCGGTAGGGCGTGTGCCTAACGGTCGCAAGATCGGCGCCGAAAATGCCGGTGTTTTGGTTTCCGACCGCGGTTTCATTACCGTTGATCGCCAGATGCGTACCAATGTGCCGCATATCTTTGCCATTGGCGACATTGTTGGCCAGCCCATGTTGGCGCACAAGGCCGTGCACGAGGCGCATGTGGCCGCTGAAGTGATTGCCGGTCAAAAGAGTTATTTTGATGCACGCGTCATTCCATCGGTCGCCTATACCGACCCTGAGGTCGCCTGGGTTGGATTGACCGAAGATGAGGCCAAACAGCAGGGCATAGCCGTAACCAAAGGTCTGTTTCCATGGGCTGCCTCGGGTCGTGCCATTGCCAACGGCCGTGACGAAGGCTTTACGAAGCTGCTGTTCGATGCCGAATCGCACCGTATTGTGGGCGGAGGCATCGTTGGCACGCATGCGGGTGACCTCATCGGTGAAATTGCTCTGGCGATCGAAATGGGTGCCGATGCAGTCGATATCGGCAAGACCATTCATCCGCATCCTACGCTGGGCGAGTCCATCGGCATGGCCGCTGAAGTCGCGCACGGAACGTGTACCGACCTGCCACCGCAGCGACGCAGGTAAAATGGTTGTTTTTTGAGCATTTTCCATGGCGCAACTACCCACCTCAGCCAGTTCGCTTGACGACTGGCTGGGCTTTCTTGAAACGGCCCACCCAAAAGCCATCGATCTGGGCCTGACCCGTGTTCGAACGGTGGCTGCCCGGTTGGGCGTGGCACAACCCGAAAGCGTTGTCATTACGGTTGGTGGCACGAACGGCAAGGGTTCAACCTGTGCCATGCTTGAGGCCATCGTGCTGGCAGCGGGTTACAAAGTGGGCCTGTATACCTCGCCACACCTGGTCAGATTCAATGAACGTATCCGGGTGAACGGTGACAATGTCACTGATGCCCGTATCGTTTCGCAATTTGATCGCATTCGTCAGGCGTGCGGTGATATCTCCTTAAGTTATTTTGAATACGCCACTCTGGCGGCTTTGTGCGAATTCGTCGACAACGCCGTCGATGTCATTATTCTTGAAGTGGGTTTGGGCGGTCGCCTCGATGCCGTCAATCTGGTTGACAGCGACTGTGCCATCATCACCAGTGTCGACATTGATCACACCGAATGGCTGGGCGACACCCGCGAAAAGATCGGCTGGGAAAAAGCGCACATTTACCGTAGCGGTCGACCGGCGATTTGTGCCGATCCGGTACCACCGCAAACCCTGGTTGACTACGCTAATGAACTTGGCGCCGATCTCTGGCTGTTTGGCCGTGATTTCAACTATTCCGGCGATCGGCAGCAATGGGCCTATGGTGGGCGTTCCCAGCGTCGTAGCGGCCTGGCCTATCCGGCCCTGCGCGGCGCCAACCAGTTGCTGAATGCCAGTGCGGCACTTGCGGCCCTCGAATCGTTACGTGATCGCCTGGCCGTACCTCAGCAGGCCGTGCGCATGGGGTTGGCCCAGGTGGTCCTGCCCGGACGTATGCAGATTTTGCCGGGTTCACCGGCGGTTGTACTCGATGTGGCACACAATCCGCATGCAGCAGCGGTACTGGCACAGAATCTGGACAGCATGCCGTTTTATCCTTACACCCACGCGGTGGTAGGCATGTTTTCAGACAAGGCTATTGAAGAAACCCTGTCAAAATTGGCTCCCCGTATTGATCACTGGTATTGTGCAGGCCTTGATGGTCCGCGTGCGACAACCGGTCAGGCCTTGGCCGCGCATGTTCAGCGTGTCATTGGGTCGCAAGACGGGAAAGACGAACCTGTGACTGTATCGGTGTATGACGATCCGATTCAGGCTTTTGCCGCAGCGCAAAAGCAGGCCGCTGACAATGATAGAATTCTCGTGTTTGGTTCTTTCCATACGGTCGGGCCGGTCTTGAACGGGCTGGGACGTAAAGTCAACTAACGGTTTACGGGTTGCCATGGGGTTTTTCTCTAAAGGGTCTGATTCAGGCGAGTCGCGTCGTACCTCGACGCGTCCGAACGAGGCTCAGGCCAACGAGTTGCGCGTGCGCGCGCGGCGTCGCCTTATTGGTGCTCTGGCGCTGGTGGTCGCTGCCGTCATCGTTGTGCCCATGCTTATCGATAACGAGCCGCCTCCGGGTGCGCCAGTGTCGCCTATCGTGTTGCCTGCCGTTCCGCCACTGCCCGATCAGGATCGCGTCGACCTCGCTGCGGCGAATTCGGGCAGTATCACCATTGAACAATTGCCCGAGCCTCCGGTCGAGCCGCCGGTGTCCGAACCTGCAGCCATGGCCAGCGTCACGCTGCCTCCGGTGTCGGCACCGCCGCCAGTGGCCGAAACACGACCCGAGCCCGCCACCAGGCCCAAGCCCGAACCGGTTCGTCCTGCTGCTGATAGTCGTCGAACCGATGATGGTGCGGTGGCGCTGGCCTTGCTTGAAGGGCGCAAGCCCGAAACTGCATCCAGGTCTGCAGAACCCGCGAAGTCGGGGAATTTCATTCTGCAAATTGCGGCCTACACCACAGAACAAGATGCGGCAGCGCGGCGCAACAAGCTTGTCGAGGCGGGGGTGACCAATGCGTATGTCCAGGCAGCAACCGCCAACGGAAAGACGGCATGGCGCTTGCGGGTTGGTCCATTCCCCACCCGTGAGGCAGCCCAGGCAGCACAAACCCGCTTGCGGGCATTGGGTTACGACAACGGTTTTATTTCTACCAAGTGACCAGTTTTGACTATATCGTGCTGGCCATTCTGGTCATTTCCGGGTTTTTGGGCCTGTTGCGCGGTTTGGTCAAAGAAGTCCTTTCGCTGATTGCTTATCTGGCCGCCTTTCTGGCGGCCATTTGGTGGGCGCCGCGAGCTTCAGTCTGGCTGACCCCCTACATAGTTAACGACCTGTTGCGTACAGCGGTGGCTTACGCGGCGGTCTTTATCGTGGTTCTGTTGCTGGTGGGGCTTGTCAACGTCACGCTGGGAACGCTGGTCAAGAAGACCGGGCTCACACCTGCCGATCACGGCATGGGCATACTGTTTGGTGTAATGCGTGGTGTATTGATTATTTTGGTTCTGGTGTCGTTGGGCGGGTATACCGACTTGCCTGAAGAGCCCTGGTGGCGTGATGCCCGCCTGTCGCCCGTTGCGGTGCAGGGGGTGCAAGCCATTAAAAATGTTTTGCCGCCGTCACTGGCGTCTTGGTTGCCTTACTAAGTTTCATATTCAGGAATTTCTCATGTGCGGAATCGTTGGGGTTGCTGGCCGTAACCCTGTTAACCAGCTCATTTACGATAGTTTGTTGCTGCTGCAACATCGTGGGCAAGATGCGGCCGGCATTGCCACGTCGTATGACCAATTTTTCAGCATGTACAAGGCTCATGGCCTGGTGCGTGATGTTTTTCGCACGCGTAATATGCGTTCATTGCCTGGCAATAGCGGCCTTGGGCAAGTGCGTTATCCAACGGCAGGCTCCAGTGACAGCGTTGATGAAGCGCAGCCTTTCTATGTCAATGCCCCGTTCGGCATCACGTTTGTGCACAACGGCAACCTGACCAACTGGCGTGAATTGCGCGAAGAGTTGTTCCGTATCGACCGCCGTCATATCAATACCAACTCTGATTCTGAAGTTTTGCTCAATGTGTTCGCACATGAATTGCAGGAGGCGGCAACCGGCGCGTCGCTGGATGACACGGCGGTGTTTGATGCCGTTTCGGCAGTACACCGGCGTGTGCGCGGGGCTTATGCCGTTATTGCCCAGATCGCCAGTTTTGGTATGGTGGCTTTCCGCGATCCGCACGGTATTCGACCCCTGTGCCTGGGCTCACAAGAAACCCCTAAGGGCATTGAGTGGATGATCGCTTCTGAGTCCGTCGCATTGTCGGGTTGCGGGTTCAATTTCGTGCGTGATATTGCCCCGGGCGAGGCTGTATTGATTGACCGCGATGGCAACCTCAGCAGCCGCCAATGTGCTGATGATCCCAAGCTGGCGCCTTGTCTGTTTGAATATGTCTATTTTGCCCGTCCTGATTCCCTGATGGATGGCGTGTCTGTTTATGATGCCCGTCTGCGTATGGGTGAATATCTGGCGGATAACGTCGCTAAAGCCTTGCGTCTTGGGGAAATCGATGTGGTCATGCC
>JAAYID010000074.1 GCA_012744285.1 Alcaligenaceae bacterium | reverse complement strand
TCCAGATCATTTTTCTGCGCCTAGTAAGGTTTGGGTTCGCCAATAGGGCGAGTCTTGAAGCGGCGGTGTACCCAATAATACTGGGCCGGGTCGCGCCGGATCCAGTCTTCGAGCAGACGGTTGATGCGCGCGGTAGCGGCCTCTGGGTCGTCGTCACCGGGGAAGTCGGGGATGGGCGGCATCAGTTCGATCTGGTACTGACCGGTTGTTTCATCCAGCCGGCTGGTGACCGGGATGACCTTGGCCTGCCAGGAGCCCGCGATTTGCGCCGTGCTTGGCAGCGTTGCTGCCTGAATGCCAAAAAACGGCACGAACACCGCGCCTTCCCTGCCGAAGTCCATATCGGGCAGGTAGTACACCGGAATGCCTTTGCGTAACAGACGGATCAAACCACGAATACCCTCGTCCCGGCTGACCAGCGAGGTTTCATTGAAGCGCTTTCGGCCTTCGCGCATCAGAGCGTCAATGTCGGGGTCGCTGGAGGGCGTGTAAAACGAAGCGAACCTGGGGCAGTCCATGGCGACCCGCGAGCCTGCCGCATCCAGTCCAATGAAATGTGGAGCCAGAATCAGAATTTTTTCGCCGGCCTCCATGGCGCGTTCAAGGTGTTCGTAACCTTTCAGCTGTACCGTTTGACGCACGCGTTCCGGATCCCCGAACCAGATCAGTCCGCGGTCGATGACTGATTGGGCCAGCAGGCGGAAATGGCGTTTCAGCAGGGCTTCGCGCGTGGCATCATCAAGCTCGGGAAAGCACAGTCGCAGGTTGGTGCGAACGATGTGGGCGCGCGACTTGAGCAGGCGAGGCGCCAGCCACCCCAGAATCCCGCCCCAGCGCAAGCGGGTAGGGGTGGGGCAACGGCCAAAATAAGTAAAAACGGCGCGCAGGAGGCAGGCTTTGTTGAGTCTCATGATGGGTCAGATGGGGTTGCGGCAGCAGGTGGTGGCGGGGCTCCGGCCGGCTGCTTGTAACGCTTGTAGCTCCAGAGGTATTGGGTTGGAAAACGCCGGATCAGGGTTTCCATGGTTTGGTTGATCAGCAGGGCTTGGGCGGCCGGGTCAGCCGGCAGGGGTTCGGGAAGGCGTATGTAGTGAATTCGCCAGCCTTTGCCGCGAGGCAGGCGTTCGCCTGCGGTCATGATGACGGCCACCCCGGTCTGGGCCGCCAGCTTGCCGGCCAGGGTCATGGTGAACGCATGCCGTCCGAAAAACGGTACCCATACGCCGTCACCTTGAGCGGGCACCTGGTCTGGCAGCATGCCGACAGCCTCGCCCCGTTTCAGTGCGCGCACGAATTCCCGCACCCCTTGCAGGGTGGCGGGCACCGCGTTCAGGCCTGAAGTACTGCGCGCGCTCTCGATGACAGGCGCAAGAATGGCTTTGCGTGGTGGCCGGTACATGACCGTGATCGGCCCGTGCCGGGTCAGGTAGCGAGCGGTGATTTCGAAGCAACCCAGGTGCGGGGTCAAGTAAAGAATGCCTTTGCCTTCGGCCAGCGCCTGCTCTACGACAGCGTCGTCGTCACTGAAGGTTTTGGCCAGGCTTTCAGTGTTGCGCAGCCAGACTTTTGGCAGCTCCATGATCATGGCGCCGGCCTGCGCGGCGGCTTGGCCGGGAAATGCCGGGTCGGTGTATCCGGCCTGGCGGGCGTTGGCCTGCAGGCGTTCTCGGTACTTGCCTGGCAAGGCATAAATGGCGCGCCCGGCCAGACGCCCGACGGCATGAAGCACGGGTAGCGGAACCAAGGCCAGCAAACGGAACAGGAAAAGCAGCATGTACGGTATGCAGCGCGACGTCGGACGCGACAGAGGAACAATTATGTATTTTCGCTTAAAATGGGAAGTATCGCTGAGTTAACCGACAACTTGCGGGGCGATACATCGCCGGGGCAGCCCGGCTTTGAAAAATATTCCGCTAAAGCGTCGCGCCCTGACCAAGGCTTCACAGCAACAGAGGTGCAACGCAATCCGTTCAACCTCTGTGCCAGTTTCTGGCCATCTCTGAAGGATGTGTACTGTGTCAAGCAACGATTACCTGTTTACCTCTGAATCGGTTTCCGAAGGCCACCCCGACAAAGTCGCCGACCAGATCTCCGACGCCATTCTCGACGCCATTTTCCAGCAAGACCCTCATGCGCGTGTTGCTGCTGAAACGCTGTGCAATACGGGTCTGGTCATTCTGGCGGGTGAAATCACCACCACGGCCAACGTTGACTATATCCAGGTTGCACGCGACACCATCAAGCGTATCGGTTACGACAACACCGATTACGGTATCGACTACAAGGGTTGTGCTGTACTGGTGGCCTATGACAAGCAGTCGCCTGACATTGCCCAGGGGGTTGACCGCAGCCCTGAGCAAAACATGGATCAAGGCGCTGGCGACCAGGGCCTGATGTTCGGTTATGCCTGCGACGAAACCCCCGACCTGATGCCTGCGCCCATCTGGTACGCGCATCGTCTTATGCAGCGTCAAAGCGAACTGCGCAAAGACGGTCGTTTGCCCTGGTTGCGTCCCGACGCCAAGTCTCAGGTCACCTTCCGCTATGTCAATGGCAAGCCGGTCGAGGTCGACACTGTCGTGCTTTCCACGCAGCATGCCCCGGAAATCTCGCAAGCCGACATTCGTGAAGCGGTTATCGACCAGATCATCAAGCCCTGCTTCCCCGAAGGCCTGCTCACCGATAAAACCCGTTTCCTGATCAACCCTACCGGTATTTTCGTTATCGGTGGTCCGCAGGGCGACTGCGGCCTGACCGGTCGCAAGATCATTGTCGATACCTATGGCGGCGCTTGCCCCCACGGCGGTGGCGCATTCTCGGGTAAAGACCCGTCCAAGGTTGACCGTTCGGCAGCCTATGCCGCGCGTTATGTGGCCAAAAACATTGTTGCGGCCGGTCTGGCCCGCCAGTGTCAGGTGCAGATCAGTTATGCCATTGGTGTGGCCGAACCCATCAATATCACGGTCAATACCAACGGTACCGGTGTCATCGAAGACGACAAAATCGCCTTGCTGGTACGCGAGCATTTTGACCTGCGCCCGCGTGGCATCACCAACATGCTTGACCTGTTGCGTCCCATTTACACAAAAACAGCCGCCTATGGCCACTTTGGCCGTGCCGAACCCGAGTTCACCTGGGAAGCCACCGACAAAGTCGAGTTGCTCAAAAAAGGTCTGTAATGTCATCTGGCCGCAACCCCGACGACAATCACAGCCTGTTGCCCACCGACTCGCCCTGCGTGGCGGTGTGCTCAACGCTTTACGACGACATCTGTCGTGGTTGTGGCCGTACCGCCATGGAAGTGGCGAATTGGGTTTTCTTGTCTGAAGACGAAAAGCGCGCCGTCTGGGCGCGCATCAAAAGCCAGGGCTACCCGCGTCGTCAGGGTGGTTAAGGGCCGCTTTTACGCTACAATGGCATCTCCCTGAGGGGCGCTGCGACGGGTTTCCCCCGCTAGGCTCAGGGTCTGTTTTCTGTTCAACGGCGCTCATCATCACCTGTAACGCGGGTGGGGTGGGCCAAACCGTTGTGCCACTACCTTCCCGTCACGCAGGTTTACTGGATCTCACCATGAACACTGTTGCTGACACCTCTTTCCAAGATTTTGTAGTTGCCGATCTCGGTCTGGCTGGCTGGGGCCGCCGCGAAATCGCCATCGCTGAAACCGAAATGCCGGGCCTGATGGCCACGCGCGAAGAATTCGCTGCGGCACAACCGCTCAAGGGCGCCCGCATTGCCGGTAGCCTGCACATGACCATCCAGACCGCCGTGCTTATCGAAACGCTGGTAGCCCTGGGTGCCGAAGTGCGCTGGGCGTCATGCAATATTTTCTCGACGCAAGACCACGCCGCTGCCGCCATCGCCGCTGCCGGCATTCCCGTGTTCGCAGTCAAAGGCGAAACCTTGCAAGAGTACTGGGAATACACCCACAAGCTCTTCGAGTGGCCCAATGGCCGGCAGGCCAACATGATTCTCGACGATGGCGGCGATGCCACCCTCATGTTGCACCTGGGTTCAAAGGCTGAAAAAGACATTTCCGTACTCGCGAACCCCGGCAGCGAAGAAGAGCGCATTCTGTTTGCCGCCATCAAGGCCCGCCTGGCTGTTGATCCTGCCTGGTATTCGGTGCGTCTGGCTCAAATCAAGGGCGTTACCGAAGAGACCACAACCGGTGTCAGCCGCCTGTACCAGATGGCGAAAAAAGGTGAACTGGCGTTCCCGGCCATTAACGTCAACGACTCGGTCACCAAATCCAAGTTCGATAACCTGTACGGTTGCCGTGAATCATTGGTTGACGGCATCAAGCGCGCCACCGATGTCATGATCGCAGGCAAGGTTGCCGTGGTTGTCGGTTTTGGCGATGTCGGCAAGGGCTGTGCGCAGGCGCTGGTTGCGTTGCGTGCCCAGGTCTGGGTTACTGAAATTGACCCTATCTGCGCGTTGCAGGCATCCATGGAGGGCTATAAAGTCGTCACCATGGAAGAGGCCGCCGACAAAGCCGATATTTTCGTTACGGCGACCGGCAACTACAACGTCATCACACGCAAGCACATGGAGCGCATGAAAGATCAGGCCATCGTGTGCAATATCGGCCACTTCGATAACGAAATCGAGGTTGCGGCCATTGAAGACTTGCAGTGGGAAGAAATCAAGCCGCAAGTTGACCATGTCATTTTCCCCGATGGCAAGCGCATTATCTTGCTGGCCAAGGGGCGCCTGGTCAATCTGGGCTGTGCCACTGGCCACCCGTCTTTCGTGATGTCGGCGTCATTTACCAACCAGACCATCGCCCAGATCGAGCTCTTCACCCGTGGTGAGGCCTACGAAACCGGCAAGGTCTACGTGTTGCCCAAGCACCTTGACGAAAAAGTAGCCCGTTTGCATCTTAAAAAGCTGGGGGTTCACTTGACCGAATTGTCACCTGAACAGGCGGCCTACATTAACGTGCCGGTGGCTGGTCCTTACAAGCCCGAGCACTACCGCTACTAATCCAATCCTGCACATCAACAGAGGCTGATCATGGAACTCTTGCTTATCTGGATTCTCAATGCAGTTGCTTTACTGATCGTTGCGTATATTTTGCCGGGTATCACGGTCGCTTCCTTCTGGTCGGCCCTTATTGCGGCATTGGTCCTGGGCTTGCTGAATACCCTGGTCAAACCACTGTTGGTGTTGCTTACCTTGCCCATCACTATCGTGACCCTGGGGCTGTTCCTGCTGGTTCTCAATGCGCTGGTATTCTGGTTTGCCGGCTCCATCCTGCGTGGCTTTCAGGTCAACGGGTTTTGGTGGGCGCTGCTGGGGGCGTTTGTGTACAGCATTGTCTCGGGGCTCTTGTCCAGGTTGATTTCACAATGAATGCTTCCAAGGCATTAAGCCTAGAGTTCTTCCCCCCGCGCGATGCGGCGGCACAAGAAAAACTGCAGCAGGTGGCGCGTCAGCTTACCGTGCTTGAACCTGCGTATGTCAGTGTCACCTTCGGTGCCGGTGGTTCCACGCGCGACGGCACGGCTGACGCGGTGCGTCAGATGCAGGGGTTGGGGTTCGATGCCGCGCCGCATTTGTCGTGTGTGGCATCGTCGCGTCAGGTGCTCGCCGAAATTCTCGATGCCTACCGCGACAGCGGTGTACGACGTGTGGTGGCGTTGCGCGGCGACCTGCCTTCCGGTATGGGGCTTGACCGCGGTGATCTGCACTATGCCATTGATCTGGTGCGTTTCATTCGCGAACATTCCGGCGACTGGTTCCATATCGAGGTCGCGGCGTACCCCGAAGTGCATCCGCAGGCCAAAAGTGCACAAGCCGACCTTGATCATTTCGTGAACAAGGTCAATGCCGGTGCCAATGCGGCCATCACCCAATACTTCTTCAACGCGGATGCGTACTTCGATTTTGTCGAACGCGCAACGGCCAAAGGGGTGTCTGTGCCTATCGTGCCAGGCATCATGCCCATCACCAATCAGGTTCAGCTGCTGAGGTTTTCTGAAATGTGCGGGGCTGAAGTGCCGCGTTGGGTTCGTCAGCGCCTGGCCGATTACCAAGGTGACCTGGCCTCGATCAAGGCGTTTGGTACCGAGTTCATCACCGGGCTTTGCCAGCGGCTGCTCGACGGCGGTGCGCCAGGCTTGCATTTTTATACCTTGAACAATGCCGAGGCCACCCTGGCTATTGCCAGGAACCTGGAATTGTCCTGACCTTATCGGGTGGGTGGTGCGTGCCTTCCGTGCGCTTTTCAGGCCGGCAGCATTATGCCGGCTTGTTTTAGTCGGGCAGTTTCATGGCCCAGCCCTTGTCGGTCAAGATGGCATCCAGGGGGTAGTCATGGGGTTGAGGCTGGTATTTGACCTCCGGCAGGCGGTCAAGATCACCACAGGCCCAACCAATACCAATGGCAATGAAGCGATGGCCTTCGGCATCCAGTTTGGCCAGGGTACGGTCGTAATAGCCCTTGCCATAGCCGACGCGATCGCCTTCACGCGTAAACCCAAGAACCGGTACCAGAATCACATCGGGGTTCGGGGCCGGCTCACTGACGGGCTCGCCAATACCGTAAGTGCCGGTATTCATGGGCGTTCCCGGGGTCCAGCGCCGAAATTCCAGAGGCTGGTTTTCCCCTGTTACCACGGGTAATGACAAGTTCAGGTGCTCATCGGTGGCCCACTGGTGCAGCAGGGGTACCAGGTCGGGCTCTTGAGCCAGTGGCCAGAATGCGGCAATATTTTCCGGGGCACGCCTGCCTGCTTTTTTCATGGCGTCGCGTGTGGTTGCCAGCCATGTAAACAGCCGGCCTCTGATCAACAGCGCGCCGCGTTGCCGTTCGACAGGGTCTTGCGCCGAACGTAACGATTTAAGCCGGTCGCGCAAGTTGACGGGCTTATTCTCTATACTGTGACTCATGGCAGCAATTCATTCACTCAGGTTGGTCAAGATGGCATCC
>JAAYID010000073.1 GCA_012744285.1 Alcaligenaceae bacterium | reverse complement strand
GGCGCATGCAAGGGTGTTGCGGCGCAACAAGGGGAGCTTGAGCCATGTATTCATTTGATTACGTACGCCCTTCCACGCTTGAAGAGGCCAAGGCAATTTTGGCCAGCCACCCCGAGGCAAGGCCGGTTTCCGGAGGGCAGACTCTGCTGCCGACGCTGAAGCAGCGCCTGGCTAATCCCGGTCTATTGGTTGATTTGCAAAAAATCCCTGATTTGCGCGGTATCGAAATTACATCGACTCACGTGTGTATCGGTGCGATGACACGACATGCCGAGGTTGCCGCCAACGCAGACATTGCCCGTGCCATCCCCGCTTTGGCGTATCTGGCGGGCGGTATTGCAGATCCGCAGGTTCGCCATATGGGAACGATGGGTGGGTCGTTGGCCAACAACGATCCGGCTGCCGATTACCCGGGTGCCGTGATGGGCCTGGGCGCTGAAATTGTCACATCGCGCCGCACGATTGCCGCCGATGATTTTTTCCTGGGGCTTTTTACGACAGCACTTGAGCCTGGTGAGTTGATTTGTCAGATCCGTTATCCACGCGTTGAGCGGGCCGGATATCACAAATTTGCCCAACCGGCGTCGGGGTATGTCGTTACCGGTTGCTTTGTATCGCGCGACTTGCAAGGGCAGGTCAGGGTGGCCGTCAATGGGGCTGGTCCGTGTGTGTTTCGGCAGTCTGATTTTGAAAATGCCTTGGCGGTGAAGTTCGATACGAGCGCTATCGATACGTGTCAACAAGGTTCAAACGGGCTGAATACTGATTTGCATGCCTCTGCAGCCTACAGGGCACAGCTGGTCAAGGTCGCGGCGCGTCGCGCCGTGACTTGGGCACTGGCGGCACGCTAACGGCTGCTTTTTTTCCGGATTTTATGTTTTTCGCGAGTTATTTATGAAGCTGATTTCGTTTTTTCACCAGAGTGGTCCGAGTTTTGGTCTGGTCGATGGTGACAAGGTGTTTGATCTGGGCGTGCGCATGCAGGGTGTTTGCGCATCGCTTGAGCAAGCCATTCAAAGTGATGTGCTGGATCGTTTTCCCGCCATGCTCAAGGGGGCAACGGCAGACTATACCCAGGATGAAATTGTATTCGCCCCGGTTCTGCCGAACCCGCCACGTATCTTTTGTGCCGGTTTGAATTACCTCGCCCATCGGCGTGAAGGTAATCGGCCCGATACCGAAGTGCCTGCATTTTTCTTGCGTTTGCCCGAATCTCAGGTTGGTCATTTGCGCCCGATGGTGTGCCCTGTCGAGTCTGATCAGTTTGACTTCGAGGGTGAAATTGCTGTGATTATCGGTAAGGGTGGTCGTCGTATTGCCACTGAACAGGCCTTTGATCACGTTGTTGGAACGACTTGTTACAACGATGGCTCGGTGCGCGACTGGCAGTTGGCAACATCGCAATGGTTGCCGGGCAAGAACTTTCCATCGACCGGTGCTTTCGGGCCCTGGATGGTCACTGCTGATGAATTGCCCCCGAGCCAGACAACCACGCTGGTAACCCGGCTGAATGGTGAGGAAATGCAACGCACGACGACAGACTTGCTGACGTTTTCGATTCCTGAACTGATCAGTCATATTTCTGCGTTCACGGCGTTGCGACCAGGCGATGTCATCGTGACCGGAACCCCGGGGGGGGTCGGTTTGCGCCGTACGCCACCACTCTTTATGAAAGATGGCGATGTGGTTGAGGTTGAGGTGGAGGGGGTTGGTGTCTTGCGCAACCCTGTTGTTAAAGAGAAAAGCAGATAAAAAACGATGGGCAGGCAAACGGCCGTACGTCGGTGCGCGCAATGACCTGCCCGCTCAAGGAGCACAAAGATCATGTCCATGACAAATTCAACAGTAGCCTCTGAAGGTGTTTCCCGGGATCAGGCCGCAGTGCTGGCATGCGGTCTTGACGCACCGGTATATCAGGCCTTGCGTGTGGCCAGTACACCCAATTTGGCGAATGCCTTGCTTAAAAGAGGATTCCGCAATACGTATCTGACCGGGCTCAAGCCTTTGTCGGGCTCACAAGAAAAACTCATCGGGCCGGCTTTTACTTTGCGGTTCATGCCATCGCGTGAGGACATCAACAGCCTTCAAACCTACGCCAGTCCTGACAACAAGCACCGCGTAGCGATGGAAACGTGTCCGATGGGCGCTGTCCTGGTCATTGATGCCTATGGCGGTAATACCCGCGCCTCGTCTATGGGTGACCTGATGGCGGCACGTCTGAAAGCGCGTGGCGTTGCCGGCGTGGTCACTGACGGCGGGTTTCGCGATTCAGAAGGGATCCGTCGTACAGGTCTGGCAGCGTATCAGAAGCAGGGGACATCACCGGCGACGCCCATCGTGATGCATGCCATTGATCTGAATGTTCCCATCGGGTGTGCCGGCGTGGCGATTTATCCCGGCGACATCATGGTCGGGGATGCTGACGGTGTCGTGGCGATTCCACGCCATCTGGTGGAAGAGGTGGCGTTCGAAGCGAAGGCGGCAGAGGAGTACGAAGGCTGGGCTCTCATGCAGATCGAACACGGGAAGTCCTTGATGGGGCTGTTCCCCGCAACCCCCGAAAGTCTGAAAGATTATGAACAATGGATTGCCGCAGGGCGTCCGCAAATCTAGGAGCCCCTCCATGAATATCAGTAAGGAAACCCTCGAGGTTCTGATTCATTCGACCGAGTTTGATCCGGACAAGTGGGTCAATTTCCCAGATTATGGTTTGCGTCAGTATTTCTTATGGAAGAACCCTGAAACCGGGGCGAGTATTGCCATTCTCGAGTTTGACAAGGGGGGGCATATTCCCGTCAAGCATACGCATGCCTCCAATCAGTTCATGTACTGTCTTGAAGGTGACTATGAGTATACCGACGTCGGTTTACGTCTCAAGCCAGGGTCGTTCTACATGAACCCGGTAGGGCATCCGCATGGTCCGACAATTGCGCATGAGCGCAGTGTACTGATTGAAATTTACGATGGCCCGCACTACCACGAGAAACCCGTGTTTCATACCGATGAAACGATCGGTGACTTTCTGGCCAAGCCCGGAAAATGATTTGAGTGTGTCTTGACCGGCCAGCATTGGCCGGTGTTGTCTGCTTTATACAGGGCTTCGGCCCTGTTTTTTTAGCTCTGCTTTTACGCTTGCTTTCAGGCCCGTTTCATGAAGTTTTGTTGGATGGCTTCAATGTGTTTCTGCATGGCTTGTGTGGCAGCGATTTTGTCGCCGGAGGCGACTGCATCGTACAGCGCTTCGAGGTCATCGGCATTTTGACTGTCCGGCCGGTCGAACTGGGGGCGAAGCCAGAGTAGCAATGAGCGGTCAAGCAATTGTTCTGCAAAATCGGCCAGGATCTGGTTATTGGCCATCTGATAGAGGGCCCGATGAAACAGACGGTCGATTTCCATGGCACCCGTCCGGTTATGTTGCATCTGATAGGCCTGGCCGGCTTCGACCAGTTCACGCAGTGTCAGTAATTGTTCTGCGGTGGCGTATTCAGCGGCCTGGCCGGCCAGCCAGGGCTCAATCAGCAGGCGCGACTGTATCAGGTCAAGAAAACTGTTCAGTGTTTCGGCTTTAACCAGAATGCCCTTGCGCGGCAGGATCTCGACCAGACCTTCACGGTCAAGCCGGTGAATGGCCATGTGGATGGGGTTGCGTCCCAGGTTCAGGTGCTCACTCAGTTGCGCGACATTGATCTGGCTGCCTGGCGGCAGTTCGTGCGAAAGAATCATTCGCTTGATGTCGATGTATGCCCGTTCTGCCAGCGGCAGGGTGATTTTTGATGTGCCGCTGCCTGACGTTTGCGCAGACGAGGGTTTGGTCGATCGTGACATGGCAGTTTCGGTCAGTCGTTGTCGTGGCGTGTGGCCCGCTACGGCTCTGTGCTCTGGAAGTGGGCAACAAGCATAGCAGATCTGCTTGCCTGGGTCGGTAAAAAGGGGGCGTGTGCCCCCTTGCTGAATGTGCTGCGCCGGCCTGCACCTTGAAAACGATGCGCCGGCAAACCGCAGTTTTCAGGCTTTACTTGGCCAGACGAGCCTCGCCCTGGATTTCCAGCAGGATTTCCGGTTTGGCCAGGCCTTTGATTTCGATCAGAGCGCAGGCAGGGAAGTCGCCAGTGAAGAACTCGCGACGGGCTTTCCAGACCAGGTGGTTGTTTTTCATGTTGGTGACGTAAATGGTCATGGTGACGACGTCATCAATGGTGCCACCGGCGGCCTCGCACAGCGCTTTCATTTTGCCAAAGATGACCTTGGCTTGCTCGTATTCGTCATTGCCCAGAATGGTTTCCCCGTCGTTGGCGCGTGACGTAAAGCCCGACATGTACAGAGAGTCTTCAACCAGCAGGGCGTTCGACCACAAACCGGGGGCGGCTTCGGCGACGTCGGGGCTGATGATGCGTTTACGATGGCTGGACATGGTTTGCTCCTAAGATATGTTTATAAAATGATTGTGAAATTTCACACTCATTTCAATGATAATACCCGAATCCGTGTGCGTCAAGGTATTCGGGCCGTGAGGTGAAAAGTTTTTTAGGGTTCGGGTGTGACGGGCCGTGATTGAGGTCTTGTCTGGCGTTGGTGGCTGATGTCACGCTACACGTTTCGATACGACGCCTTTACGTTCTTCGTCCGGTTCGTGCAAGCAGGCGTCGGGCACGTTCCAGCACGGGGCGATCAATCATCTTCCCGTCAACGGCCATGGCTGCGCCGTCAGCAGAGGCCGCAACCACGCGTTGTGCCCACGCGAGGCTGTCGGCATCAGGGGTGAATTCATGATTCACGATGGCGACCTGGCTGGGGTGAATGCATAGTTTGGCCCCGAAACCCAGGCGTCGCGAACGTCGGGTGTCACTGGCTACCTGGGCAGTATCGTCGAACTGGGTTGTTACGCCATCGATCGGGGAGGGCAGGCGGGCCAGGCGGGACGCGAGAACAAACTCTGATCGAAATGCCAGCAACCCTTCGTCGTCGTTGTCAATGTCCAGATCAAGCTGGAAATCGACGGTGCCAAAGGCAAGGCGTACCACGCCAGGGGCGCTGGCCACCTGACGGATGGCTGCCATGCCTTCAGCGGTTTCAACCAGCGCATAAAGGCGGGCGTGCGCACCGACGGCGGCGGCGATGGCAGCCAGACTGTCAGGAGAACAGGCTTTGGGCACCATGATGTCGCGTACTCCCAGATCGCGGCATACGGCAATATCGTCATCGTGCCACCCGGATTCAATGGCGTTGATGCGTACCAGAGCGGGCAGATCGCCATGCCAGGCATTGGCCAGGGCGTGACGGGCCTGAGCTTTGTCTGCAGGCGCGACGGCATCTTCAAGGTCAACGATGATGGCACCCGCGCCGGTCGCCGCCGCTTTCGCGTAACGGTCAGGCCGGTTGGCCGGGACGAACAGATAGGAAGTGGCTTCAACAGACAGCATGGGAAGACTCCGTGGGTCTTTTAAAACAGCCAGCTGCCGGGGGCGGCAGCCTGGGCGATGCCCCAGACGTGCGCGATGGCAGCACGCATTCCGGCTTCGGTTGTCGCGTTCGTGCCCAGTGCCAGCCGGATGGCCTTGTCTTCGAGTTCAGGACGGGTCAGGGTGTTGCCGGGATCACCCTTTGGTTCATCAACCCGTTCGTGCAAGGTTCTGCCGTCGATGGTTTTAACCGTGACCTTGCCGATCCAGCGGGCAGGGTAGGCGGTATCGACCTCGGGGTCCAGAGTCATGCTGACTTTTTCGCGAAACGCGATGATTTCGGGCGCATTGAAGGACGTGGCGAAGTCTTGTACGCCTGCCCGGCCGTAGACGGCGATCAGACCAAGGACGGTACCCATGGAAAACTTTGACTGGTGTGGCGTTTCAGGGGCAACAACTGGCCCCAGGACGTCGATGGCGCCCTGGTGAACCTGGGCAGTAACCTGGAGAATATCATCGGGCTTCAGTGAATTGAGCGTCATCAGTTTCAGCAGTGCATCGGCAGCCGGGTGGGTATGCCGGCACGAGGCATGAAACTTGAACGAGGTTTCGGCCACGGTCCAGCGCTCACCCAGTCGGTCGGTCAGGCGCGCCGGGTTGGCGTCAGTGGACATGCCGGCCGCAAGCCCTTGAGGACCCGTCAAAATATGACGTGCGCCTTTGAACCCGCTGCGGGCCAGGTACGCCGAGGCCAGCCCGCTGGCACTGGCGTGGGCGGTATGCAGTTGCTTGGAGTCTGCCGCATCGCGCAGGAATTCCCATAGGCCCGCCGCCTGGGTGCCTGCCGAGCCAAGGGCGTCCAGCATTTGCCCGGGTGTCAGATCAAGCAGTCGGCCGGCAGTGACGGCGGCTGCCAATGTGCCGGCGGTGCCCGTCGTGTGGAAAATCTTGTAGTGCGAACGACCCAGGAATTCGCCGATACGGATACCGGCCTCGTAGCCGGCGACGGCTGCAGTCAGCAGCTCTTTTCCGGATTTTTTTTCGGCTTGGGCCACGGCAAGGGCCACTGGAAAGACAATGGTTGCGGCGTGGAATACGGAGCCGTTGTGCACATCGTCCTGTTCCGCGAAATGGGATGCGGCAGCGTTGACCATGGCGGCGAAGTAGGCCGAGGTTCGACGCCGTGACGTCAACACTTCAGACGGGCCGTCGGTCGGGCCGGCCATGCGGGCGAAGGCGTCGATGGCTTCCACGGCGGGGGCGCCTTTGCCGGCCAGTGCTGAACCATACCAGTCGAGCATCAGGTCTTCGGTGCGGCGCAATACGTGCGCAGGGATGTCTTCATAGCGAAGATTGGCTGCAAATTTTGCCAGGCTCAGGTCAGCCGATTCGGTGGGGTAGTGAGAGGAGGTCATGGTGAGTTTCCTGTAAGTTCAGAGAGCGCCGGCGTTGCGCAGTGACGCGATGCGGTCGTCGTCATAGCCCAGTTCGTGCAGGATGGCGTTGGTGTGTTCCCCCAGCGCCGGAATCGGGTCCATCCGGTAGTCAAACTGGTCATTAATGCCGGGGGGCAGCAAGGCCGGAATCGGCCCGGCCGGAGATCCGACCTCACGCCAGCGGTCACGCGCCTTGAGTTGAGGGTGGGCCCAGACATCGTGCATGGTGTTCATTTGGGCATTGCCGATCGTCGCATCGTCAAGGCGTTTTTGAACGTCTTCTGATGTCAGTGTTGCAAACGCCTGTTCAATCAGGGCGCGCAGGGCATCACGCTTGCCATGGCGTTTGATGTTGCTGTCGTAATCGGGATGAGTCGCCAGGTCGGGTTGCTGGAGAACGCGCTGGCAAAACAGCGCCCATTCGCGTTCATTCTGGATACCCAGCATGACGATCTTGCCATCACCGGTCTTG
>JAAYID010000072.1 GCA_012744285.1 Alcaligenaceae bacterium | reverse complement strand
GGCAGCCGCATCGCCAACTGGGATATCCGCCTGGTCGACACCGTTGCCGACAATGCCTCGTCGGGGTTGTTTGTGCTGGGTTCGCGCCCGGTCCTGCTGCGCGACCTGGATCTGATCCGCTGCGGCATGGTCATGGAGTGCCGCGGCGACCAAGTGTCTGTCGGCGCGGGCTCGGCCTGCCTGGGCAACCCGCTGAATGCCGCCGTCTGGCTGGCCAACACCATGACGCGCCTGGGTTCTCCCCTGCGCGCCGGTGACGTCGTGCTGACCGGTGCCCTGGGCCCCATGGCGGCCGCCAAACCCGGCGACGTATTTACTGCCCATATCGAAGGCCTGGGCAGTGTCAGCGCCATTTTCTCCAACACTTAAGCAACGTGCCGTCACCCGACCCGCACGCCCCTGGACTGAGCCCACCCCTTCTTACAGAGGTCACCCCGTGAATCCGGATACCCAACCCATCTCCGTCGCCATCATCGGATCGGGCAATATTGGCACCGACCTGATGATCAAAATTCTTCGTCATGGCAAAAACCTGCGCATGGCCGCCATGGTCGGCATCGATCCGGCCTCTGAGGGTCTGCAACGCGCTGCCCGCATGGGCGTGGCCACCACCCACGAAGGGGTGGAAGGCCTGATGAAACTCGACGTCTTCAAAGACATCGGCATCGTTTTCGACGCGACCAGCGCCGGTGCGCACATCGAGCACGACCGGTTGCTGCGTGCCCAGGGCATCCGTGTCATCGACCTGACGCCGGCGGCCATCGGCCCCTACGTTGTGCCTGTGGTCAACATGAACGACCACCTTGATGCGCCCAACATCAATATGGTCACCTGCGGCGGCCAGGCCACCATCCCCATCGTGCATGCGGTCTCACGCGTGGCCCCGGTCACCTATGCCGAAATCATCGCGTCCATTGCCAGCAAGTCGGCAGGCCCCGGCACCCGCGCCAACATTGACGAATTCACCGAAACCACCTCTCGCGCCATTGCCGAAGTGGGCGGGGCCAAGAAAGGCAAGGCCATCATTGTGCTCAACCCGGCCGAACCACCGCTGGTCATGCGCGACACCGTCTACTGCCTGACCGAACTCGACGCCGACCCGGCCGCCATCACCGCCTCCATCGAATCCATCGTCGCCGAGGTAGCCGCCTACGTACCCGGCTACCGGCTCAAGCAGGCCCCCCAGTTTGAACGCTTCGACGCCGATCGTCCATTGAACGTCCCCGGCATCGGCAAGGTCAGCGGCCTGAAAGTGTCTGTCTTCCTGGAAGTGGAAGGCGCCGCACACTACTTGCCCAAATACGCCGGCAACCTCGACATCATGACCAGTGCGGGCATGGCCACTGCCGAACGTGTCGCACTTGGCCTGCAAGCCAACGCCGCTGTTTAAGTCTGATCCGGAGAGCCCTCATGTTTGACCCAAAAAAGAAAATCTACGTATCCGACGTCACCTTACGTGACGGGATGCACGCGATCCGGCACCAATATTCCCTGGATCACGTGCGCGCCATTGCCAAGGCACTTGACGAAGCCGGCGTTGACAGCATCGAAGTCGCCCACGGTGATGGCCTGCAAGGCTCCAGCTTCAACTATGGCTTTGGTGCCCACACCGATCTGGAATGGATCGAAGCCGTGGCCGACACCGTAAAAAATGCCAAGGTAGCCACTCTGCTGCTGCCTGGCATCGGCACCGTACACGACCTGAAGGCAGCCTACGATGCCGGTGCCCGCGTGGTGCGCGTCGCCACCCACTGCACCGAGGCCGACATCTCGAAGCAACACATCGAATACGCCCGGGAACTGGGCATGAACGCCGTCGGCTTCCTGATGATGAGCCACATGAACGCGCCCGAAAAGCTGGCCGAACAAGCCAAACTGATGGAAAGCTTTGGCGCGCAGTGCGTCTACATCGTTGACTCGGGCGGTGCCATGAACATGTACGACATCGCCGATCGCTTCAAAGCGTTCAAGGCCGTACTCAAGCCCGAAACCGAAACCGGCATGCACGCCCACCACAACCTTAGCCTGGGGGTGGCCAACAGCATCGTGGCCCTGGAAAACGGCTGTGACCGTATCGACGCCAGCCTGACCGGCATGGGTGCCGGTGCCGGCAATGCACCGCTGGAAGTGTTCATTGCCGCCGTTGAACGCCTGGGGCTGAATCACGGTTGCGACATCCGCAAACTGATCGATGCCGCCGAAGATCTGGTCCGCCCCCTGCAAGAACGTCCGGTACGGGTCGACCGCGAAACCCTCGCCCTGGGGTTTGCCGGTGTGTACTCCAGTTTTCTGCGCCATTCAGAAGCGGCCGCCGCCAAATACGGCTTGTCGGCCTTCGATATTCTGGTCGAACTGGGCCGCCGCCGCATGGTGGGTGGCCAGGAAGACATGATTGTGGACGTCGCGCTTGACATGCTCAAGCAGCAAGGCAAAGAGGTCAATGCATGAGTATCGATATTTATGGTTTCGCCGCCACCCTTGACGATGCGGCACGCCACGCCAAGGCCATTCCCCAATTTGCACCGGGCTCGTTCACCATCGAGCAGGCCTATGACATCCAGCGCATGTCGATCCAGCACCGCGTCGATCGCGGCGAGTCGATTTGCGGCATCAAGCTGGGCTTTACCAGTCGCGCCAAAATGGTCCAGATGGGGGTCAGCGACCTGATCTGGGGCTGGCTCACCAAACCCATGCTGCAGGAAGAAGGCAGTACCGTCGATCTGTCGCAGTACATTCACCCCCGCGTCGAACCCGAGGTTTGCTTCCTGACCCGCCGTACCATCGACCGCCCCATCACCGCCCTGGAAGCCGTGGACTACATCGAAGCGGTGGCACCGGCCATGGAAATCATCGACTCACGCTACGAAAACTTCAAGTTCACACTCGAAGACGTGGTGGCCGACAACTGCTCATCGGCAGGCTTGATTGTGGGCCAATGGTCGCGCCAGTTTGATGCCCTGACCAACGCCGGCGTCAGCATCGCCTATGACGGTCGGTTTGTCGTCGCCGGATCAACCGGCGCCATTCTGGGTAACCCCATGCGCTCGGTCGTTCAGGCCGCACGCCTGCTGGCCGGTTGTGAACGGTCACTGCCCGCCGGTTCGCTGATCATGGCCGGTGGCGCCACCGCCGCCCAGGCCCTTACGCCTGGCCTGCACGTCAAGTGTGACATCAGCCGCCTGGGTGCGGTTGAGTTCTTCACCCGTTAAGGAATCAGGCATGAGCGAACCACAAGCGGCTGTTCTGACCGAAAAAGCCAAGCCCCGGGGCCGTTTCCCCCATTACAAGCGCGCCGGAGACTTCATTTTTGTGTCGGGTACCAGTTCCCGCCGTCCGGACAATACCTTTGAAGGGGTTGAAGTCGACCCGATGGGCGTCACCAATCTGGACATCCGGGCCCAGACCCGTGCGGTCATAAAAAACATTGAAGACATCCTCAAGCATGCCGGTGCTACCCTGGCCGATGTCGTCGACACCCAGGTTTTTCTGGTCAACATGAACGACTTTGGCGGTTACAACGAAGTCTGGGCCGAGTTTTTCGACTATTCGGGCCCGGCTCGCACCACGGTTGCCGTGCACCAGTTGCCCCACCCGCATCTGCTGATTGAAATTCGCGCCACCGCGTACAAGCCCCTGTCCGGCAAGGAATAACGACCATGATCAACTTCAAGTACGGCTACCCGCTCAACTTCAAAGGCTGGCTCGACGATAACGCCCACCTGCTCAAGCCCCCGGTTGGCAACCAGCAGATCTGGAAAAACAGCGACTTCATGGTCACCGTGGTCGGCGGCCCCAACGAACGCACCGACTTTCACGATGACCCCGTCGAAGAGTTTTTCTATCAGTTCAAGGGCAACGCCTCATTGCTGATCTGGGATCGTGGCCAATATGAACGCATCCACCTGAAAGAAGGCGATGTGTTCCTCATGGCCCCTCACGTGGCCCATTCCCCGCAGCGCCCCGAAGAGGGCAGCCTGTGCCTGGTCATTGAGCGCGTTCGCCCCAAAGGCGAGGCCGATGCCCTGCAATGGAGCTGTGCCAAATGCGGCACGCTGGTGCACCGCTACGAAATGCAGCTGACCGACATCGTCAAAGACCTTCCTCCGGTATACGACCAGTTCTACAAAACCGGCGATGCGGAACGCGTTTGCCCCAGCTGTGGTGAAGTGCACCCGGGCCGTGACTACAAGTCCTGGCATGCCACATTGAACACTGCGTTTCCCAACCTTTAAGAGCCTGTTGCAGCATGATTGACATCCATTCCCATTTTTTCCCGCTGATCAGTCAGGCCACGGCCTCTGCCATGGATGCCGAACGGGCGCCCTGGCTGCGTGTCAACGATGACGGTGAATCAGGCCACATCATGCTGGGGGACCGCAGTTTTCGTCCAGTCTATCGCGCGCTCTGGGACCCCGACTACCGCATCAGCGAAATGGATGCCCAGGGGGTTGACCTGCAAATCACCTGCTCGACACCGGTCATGTTCGGGTACACCTGGGAACCCGCCAAGGCCGCCGACTGGGCACGCCAGATGAACGATGAAGCAATCGCCTTTTGTGCCAGACACCCCGACCGCCTGAAGGCCTTGTCGCAAGTCCCCCTGCAAGACACTAAACTGGCCTGCGATGAAGCCTCGCGGGCACAAGCGGCGGGCTGTATTGGTGTCCAGATCGGCAACCACGTCGGCAACAAAGACCTGGATCACCCCGATCTGGTGGACTTCCTGGTGCATTGCGCGAACGAATCCATTCCGGTCTTTGTGCATCCGTGGGACATGATGGGAGGCCCCGACCGGATGCAAAAGTGGATGCTGCCCTGGCTGGTCGCCATGCCCGCCGAAACCCAGCTGGGCATGCTGTCGCTGATTTTGTCAGGCGCCCTGGAACGCATCCCGGAAAGCCTGAAGATCTGCTTTGCCCATGGCGGCGGCAGCTTCGCCTACACCCTGGGTCGTGTCGACAACGCCTGGAAACATCGCGATATCGTCCGTCAAGATTGCCCGCGCGCGCCCTCAGAATATGCCAGCCGGCTCTATACCGATGCTGCGGTATTTGATCATGATGCCCTGAGCCTTCTGGTGGGTGCCATGGGCATTGACCGCGTCATGATGGGCTCAGATTACCCCTACCCGCTGGGGGAACAACCGATCGGTTCGCTGATCACTACCGCACCGGCCTTCAACCAGGAACAGCGTCAAAAGCTGCTGGTCGACAACGCCAAAACCTTTTTCAACCTGACCTGACCGGTCATAGGAGACAACAATGAAAAAACGCAGTTTGCTGTCCTTGATTGCCGCCGCTGTTGGCGCCTGTGCGATTGCCGCACCTGCCGTTGCCAAAGACTTCCGTCTGGGCCTCATCACGCCGCCTCCGCACATCTGGACCCAGTCGGCCGGGCAATTTGCAGAAGAGTTGAAAAAAGAAAGTGGTGGCAAGCACACCGTCACGTTGTTCCCTGCCGGCCAGCTCGGCAACGAAGCTCAAATGCTGCAGCAGCTGCAAACCGGGGCGCTCGACATGGCCTTCATGACGGTGGCTGAAGTCACCAACCGGGATCCGAACTTCGGTGCCCTGTTCGCGCCCTATCTGGTCAAAGACGTGCACGAGGCCGGAGCCTTGCTGCAAACGCCTGCCGCCACAAAACTGCTTGAGGCCCTCCCCGCCAAAGCCGGCGTTGTCGGCATCGGCTATGGCATGGCCGGCATGCGCCAGATTCTCAGTCGCTCACCGGTAACAACCGCTGCCGACCTGAAGGGGCGCAAAATGCGCATCACACCGGTCGACCCGGTACGTGATTTTTATGTCGCCCTGGGCGGTGCCCCGACACCCCTGCCCCTGCCCGCCGTATTCGATGCGCTGGCCAACGGCCAGGTTGACGCCATCGACATGGACCTTGAACTGATCAACGCCCTGAAATTTTACGAACAGGCCGACACCATCCTGCTGTCCAACCACATGATGTTCCCCATGGTGGGCCTGGTCTCGGCACGCGTCTGGCAAACCCTTAGCGAAGAAGACCGCAAGCAAGTGTCTGAACTGATGGCCAAGCACCTGAAGAACACCATTGCCGGCTATGCCGACAAAGAAAGTGGCTGGGAAGAGCAGCTCAAGAAAACCGGCAAGAAAGTCGTACCGGTCGGCCCCGAGTTCTTCAAAGACGCCTCGGCACAATGGGAAGCCAACTGGAGCAAACGCGCACCGGTTGCCGAACTGCGTGAAGCCGCCAAAAACCTGCCCAAGTCGCAGTAAGCAGGCGGTATAGACTCCCGGGGCCTGATGGCCCCGGACCTGGTCCCCTCACCGAGGACATCCCTTATGCTGAAACAACTGTCAGACCGCCTGAGCCGTGTCGAGCGCTTCATGGCGGGCTTTTGCGCCGTACTGATTACGGCGCTTATTGTTTTTAACGTCATCACCCGGGCCATGAACCAGGCCGTTTTCTGGGTCGATGAAATGGCCATTTTCGTC
>JAAYID010000071.1 GCA_012744285.1 Alcaligenaceae bacterium | reverse complement strand
GGCATCGGCATCGGCATCGGCATCGGCATCGGCAACCACCATATCCCGGAATGAGTCCAGCGCCCCGGTGCCAAAAGCCCCACCGGCTGACGAGGCACGGACTGTCCACACCGAGACAACCGCAAACGGTCTGAACGAGCGCCTGCAAGCCCTGTTCCGGGAGATTCTGAACGTCGCCTCGTGTACTCCGGAAGACAATTTCTTTGACCTTGGGGGGCATTCCCTGCTGGCCATGCAACTGATCAGCCGCTTGCGCGAGGAAACCGGCCTTGAGCTGGCCCTGATCGACCTGTTTGCCACACCCACCCCGGAAGGGTTGTCCCAACTGCTGAATAGTCGCACGATCCCGAACCCATGACATCCTATCCATCCACGCTGTCGGCACCACGCTATGTGCTGAAACCCGATGTTGTCATCGAACCCCTGGTCGCCGGCTGGCACGCCAGCAGCCTGCTGGTATCGCCATTGTCAATGGCCCTGATCTCTGCAAAGCGGCACCTGCCCATGCTGGAGTCGTGGCTGCACGACCCCGACCTTCACGCCGCAGCCGTTCAGGACCCCGACCTTCTGGGTGGCCCCTTCATGGACATCCCCCGCCCGAGACCCAAAAGGTGCAGGCCTTCCTGCACTGGAGCCGCGATGCTCTGGCGGCACCCTTGTCTCTGGCGGCTGCCCTGGAACAGACCTGGGCACTGCTTGAGACCCACGCACAGGGGCAAGGCCTGGGAGATCTGTACAAGGCCCTGCCACCCGCCTTGCAGGGCCTGACCGAACTGGTCTACACCCCGACGGGCGCGCCCGACATTCGTCCGCTGGAAGGGCTGCTTTACCGCAGCGAATACTACATCCCCAAGCTGCAACAGGCGATGGTGCGTCGAATTCCCGGTGACCAGCGCAGCTTTTCAATGGCCACACCCCGGCTCCCAGGCCCCGACGACATCGTGCTTGACCGGCCCTTTTGCGATCCGGCCTACGACGTTCTGGCACGCGCACGGCAGCAGCCCATGCCATTGCCCGCTCTGCTTGATGCCTTCAACCTCGAGGCCTCGCAGGCCGAACGCCTGATGCCGTTGCTTGACGAGGCACCCGATACCCCCGCTTCACCGGCTGTCCCGCGCGCTGCGTCACGCTGGCGCTATTTCGGCCATGCCTGCGTTCTGGTGGAAACCGCTGATGGTCGATCCATCCTCATTGACCCGGTGATTGCCTACGAATCCGGTCAGGCACCAGACCGCCTGACCCTGGCCGATTTGCCCGATCACATCGACTACCTGCTGATCACCCACAATCATCCGGATCATGCCCTGATCGAAACCTTGCTGGCCCTGCGCTGGAAAACAGGTACCGTCCTTGTACCCGCCAGCAGCGGCAGCATCGTTGACCCCTCGCTGAAAGCCTGTCTTCAGGCCATCGGTTTCACGCATGTCCAGGCGCTTGACAGCCTGGAGCACCTGGATGTCAATGGACTGACCCTGCAAGCCATCCCGTTTCTGGGGGAACACGCCGACCTGGACATCCGCAGCAAAACCAGCTGGCTGGTGGACACCGGCGATCTGCGACTGCTGTTTGCCGCCGACTCAAACAACCTCGACCCTGCACTGTATATTCGGCTCAAACCCGTACTGGGACGATTGTCAGCGCTGTTCCTGGGCATGGAATGCCAGGGTGCGCCCATGAGCTGGCTATACGGGGCCCTCCTGGCCCGGCCACCGCGCCACGACCACGATCAGAGCCGACGCCTGAACGGTTCAGACGCCGAACGCGCCTGGGCGCTGGTAGCGTGCCTGGACGTTGACGAAGTGCTGATCTACGCCATGGGTCTGGAACCCTGGCTGACCTTCATCTGCGGCATCGACGGCAGCCGCGACAGTCTCCCCCTGCAAGAGTCACGCCGTTTCGTTGAACGCTGCCAGCAGCACGGCATACCTGCCCGCCGTCTGTATGGCCGTGATGGCAGCAGCCACGACGATCAAACCATCACGCTGACGCTCTGACCTGCAAAACCGGGTACACACGGCAGTAGTGGCTTCACCTGTGGCAACACCGTCACCGGCTATAGCGCTGTCTCCGGCAACACCATAGCCGGTGAAAAGTGCGGACCATCGGGCGTGAAAGCCACCCGCTGCAACCGGACACCGGGCAACGCCCCGCCGCCGTGCTTTAGTGCCAGACCCAGCCAGAAATTATCGCTGTGCCACAGACGCCAGGGCCAGGCCGCCGACCCTGGCGGACCAAAGGCCAACGGCAACTGCGTGGCCTGATACCAGCCCGGGCCGGTTACCTGCGGCAGCGTCAGATCTGACAAAGGCTGGTGCAACCCCAGTCCTGCCGCCTTGACCAGTGCCTCTTTGGCCACCCACCACGCCAAACGCTGCGCTGCAGCCGGCAGCACCGCCCCTGGCGACCCGATACACTCTGACGCCGACAACCAGGCGTCATCCATCCCGGCAAGCATCGACATACGGTCATCTGTTTCAATATCGACCCCTACCTCGCCACACGGCGAAACAGCCACCGCCACCCACGCGCGGCAGTGCGACAGATTGAAGTGAACGGGACAATCCACCCCGACGAGGTGAGGTTTGCCAAAAGCACCCGTTTCAAACCTGCGCTTATCCGGCGCGATGGCGGCGCGATCCAGAGCAAGATGCAGCAGCCCGTGGGCCGTCACGTAAGCACGTCGGTCAACGGCCTGCACAAGGCGTAGGGCGCGGGCCTGCTCTGAGGCGTCAAGCCGCTGCATCACCCAGGCCGGAATGTCAGCCGGTACGGCTGCCACATAAAGATCAACCTGCACGGTCACTCTTCAGCCTGCCGGACAGGTAACCCTGCCAGTCACCCCGCGCGCGCTGCCGTGACGGACAATGACTTGCGCCACGGCTGGCCAGACCTCGAAAAGGTAAAAATGGCCGCCGGCAAACGGTTCGACCGCCAGCGGAAAAGCGGTTTCAGCCTGCCAGCTGGAGGCCCGCGAAGCGGCGGCGTCGGCATCTCCCATCAACACCACCACCGGCACCGCCAGGGGTGACACCGGGGTGCGGTTCGCCACCGGCATCGCGTAAATCGGGGCCTGTTCCAGCAATGCCAGGTCATGACGCAGAATCGTTTCGAAATACTGACGATACTCGGCATCCGCCAGCACCGCCTCAGGCACACCGCCAAACTGGCTGATTTTTTCCCAGAAGGTGTCAGAGGGAAGGCTCGCCACCGGGTTAATGGCATACGCCGAAGGGGCCACCGCCCCGGATGGAAAAAACACCAGGGGCAGCGATTGCCCGGCGGCCTGGCGCCTGCGCAACACGGCCATCCCAAGATGGGCCCCCAGGCTGTGTCCCAGCAACACCCAGGGCCGATTTTCCAGTCCAAAGAGTCGATTATTGATATCGGTGACCGCCGCATCAAAGTCGATAACGAAGGGCTCCCGGACCCGACGCCCGCGCCCCGGTAACTCAAGACATTGAACCGACCAGCCAGACGGAAGATGACGGGCCAGGGCGCCAAATTGGTAGGCCGAGGCCCCGGCATGAGGCAGCACTACGACCACAGGTGCCTGCCCTGCCCCAAATGGAGTGTTATGGTGACTGAAAACCACCCTGTCAGCCCTCCGGAGGCGTAACCAGCGGGGTTTTGCGATAGGGCACATGGGCCACCGGCATGGTCCGCGACGCCTCCTGAAGATGATGGTGCTGGTCATCAAAGAAAATATGCGGCTGAAACGCCTGCAAGACCGGTGCCTTGGATGCGCCACCCAAAAAATGCGCCTCATCCACCCGCACATTCCAGGCACGAAGCGTCCGGATGACCCGCTCATGCGCCGGCCCGTTACGCGCGGTAATCAAGGCTGTCCGGATGGGCGCACGCGGCAGATCGACATCAAACTGCAGATACGACAATGTCTTCAGCAGTTTGGCGAACGGGCCTTCAGCCATGGGCTTGCGGGCGTTGTCACGCTCGTGCTGAATGAACGCTTCCAGCCCGCGCTCTTTGTAGATCCGTTCCGACTCGTCGGAAAACAGCACCGCGTCACCATCGAACGCAATGCGGATCTGGTCGGGCACCGTTTCGTGCTCTTCGGGCACGCTGTAAATGCGGGCGGCGGCAATCCCGGCATCAATCGCCGTCTGTACATCCGAATCATCGGCCGACAGAAACAAGTCAACGCCGTAAGCCGCCAGATAACGGGCGGTGGTTTCGCCGCCGCTGAGCGCCGCACGGGTGATGTCCAACCCGTGATGCGCGATGGAATTGAAGATCCGCAAACTGGTTTCGGCACTGTTGCGCGACATCACCACCACTTCCGTCTTGCGACTGCCAGGAACCAGCGTATTCAAATTCAGAATCGCCTTGACCAGCGGGAAGGCCGAGCCCGGCGACAGCGGATCATCCTCATGTTCCAGCTGATGGCGCGCATACGCCTCAAGGCCCTCATTGACGAAGATGTCGTGTTCGGCATCCAGGTTGAACAAGGCACGCGACGAAATACCGATGACCAGATATTCGTTGAAGTCATACGCCATGAGGGCTCCTGCCGGAAAAATTGCGGTTAACCACTGTTTATAACAGTATTGCAGCCATTCGCAAGACGACACCACGCGCGACCGGCACCACGCCTTCGCGAAGCCTGAACGACACATCAATGCCCGACTGCCCCATCGGCTTTCAAGGCGTCTGCACCACACATCGCAGAGCCATCTGCAGAACGTATCGCGCCGATAAGACACCTGCTCAAGCTGCTCTCAAATTCATGCATAAAACAGTCCAGTCAGACTATTAATAGGTAAAAACCCCAAGCAAAATTAATACATTATTGTATTGACCCGAATATCTTTAGCGAACTAATATTCGACTCATCAGACTATTTATAAAACAAAGCACGCCCGGAGCCCGTCACGATGAAGATTCAGGAAAAATGGATTCGCGCTTTCGAAACGATGTTTCGGAAATGCAAGGTCGAATCCGGCGAAATCGTTCGCCTGCTCACCGAAACCGAAAGCCGCAGCATCAATGTCCAGCTGGCCGAACTGGCGCTGGCCCGCATGGGTGCGGTACCGGTGCAAATCACGGTTCCGTCCCTGCCCATCAACACGCCGGTGCCGGTACGCTCCACAGGCGCATCACACGTCATCCAGAACATGCCCCCGGTCATCAATGCCCTGTCAGGCCCCGGGCTGGTGGTTGACCTGACGGTCGAAGGGCTGTTGCACTCACCCGAGCTGCCGGGCATTCTGGGTTCCGGCGCACGGGTGCTCATGGTCAGCAACGAACACCCCGAAACGCTTGAGCGTCTGACCACCGACCTTGACCTGACCGCTCCCGTGAAAAAAGGCGTCAAGATGCTGGCCAACGCCAAAGTCATGACAGTCACCTCGGCCGCAGGCACGAACCTGACCATCAACCTCGAAAACGCCAAAGTCGGCGGGGTCTGGGGCGGCGCTGATCGCCCGGGCCTGGTGCAGCACTGGCCCGGCGGCATCTGCCTGGCCTTCCCGGCAGCCAACAGCGTCAACGGTACGCTGGTTATGGACACCGGCGACGTCAACCTGACCTTCAAGCGTTACCTCGAACAACCTGTCACCCTGCACATCGAGAATGACTACGTCACCCGCATCGAGGGCAAAAACCTGGATGCCGAACTCATGCGCAGCTATATGGAAGCCTGGCAAGACCGCGACGCTTACGCCGTCAGCCACGTCGGCTGGGGCATGAACCCCCAGGCCCGCTGGGATGCCCTGCAGATGTTCGACAAAGCAGACACAAACGGCACCGAACTGCGCGCATTTGCCGGCAACTTCCTGTACTCGACCGGCGCCAACGATGTGGCGGGCCGACACACCCTGGGGCACTTCGACCTGCCACTGCGCCACTGCACTGTGGCACTCGATGGGGTCACGGTGGTTGATCAGGGCAAACTCTGCGACGACGTTTTCAAATGAACACCACACCTTCCTGGCTCAGCCATGGCATCGCTGGCACCCCATTGGTGCTGCTGCACGGCATGGGTTCAACCGCCGATGTCTGGCTGCCCCAACTGGCCCACTTCGGGCGCACGCGCCAGACCATTGCCTGGACAGCCCCGGGTTACGGCACATCGCCCGCGCTGGAGTCCCTCGACTGGCCATCATTAGCCACAGCACTGGCCGACATGCTCGACAGGCTCGAACTTCCTCGTGTACACCTGCTGGGTCACTCGATCGGCGGCATGGTGGCGCAGTCGTTCTACCACCAGCATCCCGACCGCGTCGCCAGCCTGAT
>JAAYID010000070.1 GCA_012744285.1 Alcaligenaceae bacterium | reverse complement strand
GTCCTGGCTTTGGGCCTGGGGTGCGGGTTTGCCTTTGCCGCCTCGTCCTTTGCTGCTTTTGGCTGCAGGTTGTTGACTGGTTTGCCCATCGGCGTTACTTGACCCGCCGAGCATTTGCATTTCTTCTGCAACGATTTCGGTGCTGTAGCGATCAGCGCCGGTTTCCTTGTCCTGGAACTTGCGGGTTTTGATGCGGCCCTCGATGTAGACGGAACGACCTTTTTTCAGGTATTCACCGGCGATTTCAGCCAGGCGGTTGTAGAACACCACCCGATGCCATTCGGTTTCTTCGCGTTTTTCGCCGCTGTTGCGGTCTTTCCATTGCGATGTGGTGGCGATGGACACATTGCAGATGGCCACGCCGTCGGGGCTGTACCGCACTTCGGGGTCACGCCCCAGGTTGCCCACCAGAATCACTTTGTTAACTGAAGCCATTTAGTTTCCCCAAATCAATAAATTCACAATGCCATTATCGTTGATGCGACGCCAACGAAACAGCGTAATACGTAGTCGTCCGGGTGCATATCTTTGTCATACCGGAATCTGCAAAGCGGCCCCGCAACGGGGCCGCGCCCGCACGAAAAGTCAGTTGCCGTTACGGAAACCGCGGGTGGTCAGGAACCAGACGAAGGCCAGCACGGCACACACCAGAAATACATGCGAGGTGTTGCCCGCAGCGGACAACACGCCGCCCAGCGAGGCCCCGGCAAAGACCCCCAGCGATTGGGTTGTATTGTAAAAGCCCAGCGCCAGCCCCTTGAATTCGGGGGGCGCTACGCGTGATACCAGCGACGGTTGCAAGGCTTCCAGTATGTTGAAGGCGATGAAGAAGCCAATCAGCAAGATCACCATCGAGACAAACTGCTGGCTGGCCCAAGGCAGGAATGCCAGTACCACCACCAGTGCGGCGACGGCCACCTCAAGCGCCACCTTGTGCGCGCGTCGGGTTTCGGTATAGAACACGGCCGGCACCATCAGTACAAACGACAGCAGGATGACCGGCAGATAGACTTCCCAGAGCCGCGAGGCATCGTACCCCCCCAGCCTTGCCAGAATGCCGGGCACCACCACGAACATCGCCATCAAGATGAAGTGCAGGCAGAACACCCCGAAATTCAGACGCAGCAGGTCGGCATGACCCAGCACATCAGAGGCCTTGGCCTGGACGATGGGTTGCATGGCCTGAGGGGCGGCCGGTACGCCAAAAGCAGCGATCAGCAGACAAATGAAGCCCAGCAGGCTGATGGCCCAGAACAGGCCCGACAGGCCGAATTCGCCCACCAGAACGGGTGACAGAACCAGCGATACCGCAAATGAAAGGCCAATGGAGCCGCCCACCATCGCCATGGCGCGCGTACGTACTTCCGGTCGGGTGGCATCGGCGACCCAGGCCGTAATGGCCGCCGAAATGGCACCCAGGCCTTGCAGCACACGGCCGGCAATGATCCAGTTGATGTCAGACGCCAGCGCGCACATGATGCCTCCCGCCACAAACAGCACCATGCCTGCCACAATAACGGGACGCCGCCCGAACCGGTCGGATGCCATGCCCAGCGGGATCTGCAGAACGGCCTGAGTCAGCCCGTAGGCCCCCAGAGCCAGCCCGACCTTGGCGGCATCGTTTCCGCCGGGAATCGACAAGGCGGCCACCGCAAAAACCGGGGTCAGCAAGAACAGCCCCAGCATGCGCGAGGCAAATAACAACGCCAGCATGATGCTGGCTTTACGTTCGGTGGCGGTCAGTTTCAGCCTGACCCGCGGCGGTTTGGCCGCAGCAGCACCAGTGTTAGCCATAAATACTCATTTAATAAAGACGGGCACAGCGCGTTATAGTAGCAAGTTAGCCTTAGCAATAGCTTGAATGGACCAGATGGACGCAATTCGCATCCGGGGCGCCCGAACGCACAACCTTAAAAACATTTCTGTCGACCTGCCCAGGCACCAGCTCGTTGTGGTAACCGGGTTGTCAGGTTCGGGGAAATCGTCACTGGCGTTCGATACGCTGTACGCTGAAGGCCAGCGTCGCTACGTTGAAAGCCTGTCGGCCTACGCACGCCAGTTTCTGCAACTGATGGACAAGCCCGACGTTGACCTGATCGAAGGGTTGTCGCCGGCCATTTCCATCGAGCAGAAGTCAGCCGGGCATAACCCGCGTTCCACCGTGGGCACCATTACAGAAATTCACGATTATCTGCGCCTATTGTACGCGCGCGTGGGCACTCCCTATTGTCCGGAGCATGGTTTACCCTTGCAGGCGCAGAGCGTCAGCCAGATGGTGGACAAGGTCATGGCCTGGGCACCCGACACGCGGCTGGCGATTCTGGCCCCGTTGGCGCGGGCCCGCAAAGGCAGCTTCGAGGACGAGTGCGTCAGTTTGCAGGCCCAGGGGTTTGTGCGGCTTCGTGTTGACGGGGAAATGGTCGAAATCGACCGCCTTGGTCCCTTGAAAAAGACTGAAAAACACAGTGTTGATGTGGTGATCGACCGGGTCAAGATCAAGCCGGAAAGCCGGCAGCGCCTGGCTGAAAGCTTTGAAACGGCGCTGAACCTGTCCGATGGCCGGGTGATTGCACTGAATATGGATACGGCCGAAGAGGCGGCATTTTCAAGTCGCTACGCGTGTCCGGTATGCCAGCATAGCCTGACCGAACTCGAGCCGCGCCTGTTCAGCTTCAACAACCCGGTAGGGGCCTGTCCGGCCTGCGACGGCCTGGGACATGTTGATTTCTTTGACCCCAAGCGGGTGGTGGCATTTCCTGAACTGAGCCTTGCGGCGGGGGCCATTGCGGGCTGGGACAGGCGCAATGCCTTCACCCATGCGCTGCTGGCCAGCCTGGCCGCCCATTACCAGTTCGATATTGACTCGCCCTTTGAAGCACTGGACGAATCTGTGCAGCAGATTGTGCTGTACGGTTCGGCCGATGAGGAAATCAGCTTTTTCTATATCAACGAGAAGGGTCGCAGCAGCGTCAAAAAACACCCCTTCGAAGGGGTGATTCCCAATCTGGAACGACGTTGGCGAGAAACCGATTCCAGCGCGGTGCGCGAAGAACTGGGCAAGTATCGCCATACGCGCACGTGCCCGTCCTGTCTGGGCTCGCGCTTGCGCCCCGAGGCCCGTAATGTACTGATTGGCCACGAGCCGGGCGAACACGAACGCCGGGGCCGGGCGATTTTCGAGGTTGAGGCCTTGTCGCTGGCTGACTGTCTGGCCTGGTTTCAGGCGCTCGAACTGACCGGGGCCAAGAAAGAAATTGCTGACCGGATCGTGCGTGAAATCGAGGCACGGCTGCAGTTCCTGAACAATGTCGGGCTCAACTACCTGTCGCTTGACCGGCGCGCTGACACCATTTCGGGCGGCGAGGCCCAGCGTATACGCCTGGCCAGCCAGATTGGTTCTGGCTTGACGGGGGTCATGTACGTGCTCGATGAGCCCTCCATTGGCCTGCATCAGCGAGATAACGACCGTCTTATTCAAACGCTGCAGCATTTGCGAGATCTGGGCAACAGCGTGATTGTGGTCGAACATGACGAAGACATGATCCGGGCCGCCGATTATGTGCTCGATATGGGGCCGGGCGCGGGCGAGCACGGGGGCCAGATTGTGGCCCAGGGCGAGCCGGCCGCCTTGATGAACAACCCGGAGTCGTTGACCGGCCGTTACCTGAGTGGTGCGCAAGCCATCGAAATTCCACGGCGGCGTGCGGTTGACGATGACACACCCTGGCTGAAGGTGCTTGGGTGTACCGGCAATAACCTCAAGTCAGTGGATCTGGCGTTGCCGGCCGGCCGACTGGTGTGTATTACCGGTGTGTCCGGTTCGGGTAAATCGACCCTGATCAACGATACCCTGGCAACGGCTTTGGCGCGTGATTTGCACCGGGCCCAGGCCGAACCGGCACCGTATGACCGTATCGAAGGCCTTGAGCACTTCGACAAGATCATCAATGTGGATCAAAGCCCGATCGGGCGTACGCCCCGCAGTAATCCGGCCACGTACACGGGCATGTTTACCGGCATCCGCGAGCTGTTCGCCGGCGTGCCCGAGGCGCGTACCCGGGGGTATGACCCCGGTCGCTTCTCGTTCAATGTGAAGGGCGGGCGCTGCGAAGCGTGCCAGGGCGATGGCGTCGTCAAGGTCGAAATGCACTTTTTGCCCGATATGTATGTGCCCTGTGATGTGTGCCATGGCCACCGCTACAACCGTGAAACCCTGGATATCCGTTATCGCGGACGCAATGTCAGCGAAGTGCTCAATCTGACGGTGGAGCAGGCGCTGGAGTATTTCGAGGCGGTACCGGCGATTGCCCGCAAGCTGCACACGCTTATAGACGTGGGCTTGTCGTATATTCGGCTGGGTCAGAGCGCGACCACGTTGTCCGGCGGCGAGGCCCAGCGCGTCAAGCTGTCGCTTGAACTGTCCAAGCGCAGTACCGGCAAGACACTGTACATTCTTGATGAACCAACCACAGGCCTGCATTTTCATGATATTGCCTTGCTGCTCAAGGTCTTGCAGCAACTGGTCGATGCCGGCAACACGGTCGTGGTGATCGAACACAATCTGGACGTCATCAAGACGGCTGACTGGTTGATCGACATGGGCCCCGAGGGGGGCAATGGGGGTGGGCAAATCGTTGCCCAAGGGCCGCCTGAAGTCATTGCCGCACACCCGGGCAGCCATACGGGTCGTTATCTGGCCCCTCTGCTGAAGCGGTGAGCGTCATGGCTAAAAAAAAATCTGAAGTGATCTGGCACGAGGTACGGAAATCAGCCCTGCATGGAAACGGTGTCTTTGCCGCGCGTGACATCCCTGAAGGGACCTGCATTTTTGAATATCTGGGCGAACGCATTTCGCCCGAAGAAGCGGATGCCCGTCACCCGACCAACCCTGACGATCCGTTCCATACCTTCTTTTTTTCCACCAGTGGCGGGTTGGTGATTGACGGCGGCGTGGATGGCAATGATGCGCGCTGGATCAACCATGCCTGCGCGCCCAATTGCGAAGCCCAGGAAAATGCCAAGGGCACGCGTGTTTTCATCGTGGCCCTGCGCGATATCAAGCGCGGTGAGGAACTGTTCTACGATTATGGCCTGGTGCTTGAGGGGCGTCGGACCAAAAAACGCCAGCAGGAATACCAGTGCCTGTGCGGTCATGACACCTGCCGGGGCACCATGCTGTCGATGAAGCGCCGCAAAGCGCCGTCTGGTTATGCGAAAGGCGTTTAACACTTATAGTCAGCAGACATTATCCGGATAGTTTCGCCAGCTTTAAACTGATCCCTGTTTTTTCAGTGCAGGCCATTTGCCGGCACGTTTTAATGGGCCGCAGTGCGGCCAAGACAGGGGGTCACCATATGCAGCCTTGGCAAACGACGCTTACCTTCGGCGATGTGCTCGATGCCCATGTGCGCCAGCGTCCTGAAAAACTGGCGCTGGCCGGTGTTAACGGTCAAACCGTCACCTTTGGCCAGATGAATCAGCGGATCAATCGTCTGTATCATGGCCTGAGTGCCCGTGGTGTGCAACCGGGTGACCGTGTCGCTATCTTGTCCTACAACCGGCCCGAGTATCTCGAGGTTTTCGGGTTGTCCAAAGCGGGTCTGATCATTGTGCCGCTGAACTGGCGGCTGGCGGCTGCTGAACTGTTGCGCTTGTTGTCGCACAGTGGCGCCCGGGTTCTGGTGGCTGAGGCGTCGTTTGTGCCTTTGGTCGAAACGTTGCGCGAGCAGCTTCCGGGGCTTGAGGTGCTGGTGGTGCTTGATGACGGGACTAGTGCGTCTGACTTGTCTCAGACTGTGGAAGCGGCAGAGACGTCGGGGGCACCAGAATCTGCCGCAGCGCCTGCGCTTTCTGTGCTCACCGGTTGGCTGCCCTATGAATCCCTGGCGGCCCGGGGCGATGATGCCGAACCCCCCGTTCGTGCCAGGCCACACGATGTGCTGTGCATTGTCTATACCAGCGGCACCACGGGTGCCCCCAAGGGCGTAAAGATCACGCACCAGGGGGCGCTGGACAACTGCCGCACCAGTGCCGGTGAGTTGCTGGGCTTGCGAGAAGCCGACCATGCCCTGGCGGTCTTGCCGTTGTTTCATGTGGGCGGCATGTGGTACCACCTGTTTCCCAGTTTTGCGACAGGCTGTTCCAATTTCCTGATGCCGCAGTTTGACCCCGCTGTGCTGCTTCAGGCCCTTCAAGACCAGAAAATCACGAATGTGCATCTGGTGCCGACGATGGTGGGCGCGCTGATCCATCATCCCGGTATTGATGGCTTTGACCTGAGCCACCTGCGCCTGATCATGTATGCGGCGTCCAGCATGCCGGCAGAGTTGTTGCGTCGAGCCATGCTGATGTTTCCGCAGTGCAGCTTTGCCCAAGGTTATGGGTCAACCGAGGCCGGTACGGTTACGGGCCTGTTCCCCGCCGATCATGTGCTGGCCGGACAGTCTGGTCAGCAGCATTTGCTGGTGTCGTGCGGTCATGCGCTGCAGGGGCGTGAAATCCGCATCCTGGATGCTGACCATAATGATGTGGCCGTGGGCGGCATTGGTGAGCTTGTGGTGCGAAGCCCGGGGGTGATGGCCGGGTACTGGAATGATGATGACCTGACCAAAACCGTGCAAACCGACGGGTGGGTGCGCACCGGCGACCTGGCCCGTTGCGATGATCAGGGCTACTACTACATTGTGGATCGCAAGAACGACATGATCATCACGGGCGGTGAAAACGTTTACCCTACCGAGGTCGAGTCGTGTTTATATGCCGATCCCCGGGTGCTTGAGGCGGCAGTTTTCGGGGTGCCCGACCCCAAGTGGGTTGAGCGCGTGGTGGCGGCGGTGGTGCTTAAACCCGGTGAAACCGCGACGGCCAAGGACATTGTCGATGGCCTGCGCCGGCATCTGGCGGCGTACAAATGCCCTAAAGACATTTATTTTGTTACCGACCTGCCCAAGAGCGGCGCCGGCAAAGTGCTGCGAAAAATGCTGCGCGACCGGTTCGGCGGGTAGCGTGTCCAGCGGTTGTATCGGCCATGTTTGGCCGGTACAGCCTTAATCGGTACAACCGCGTTTGGCGTCGGCCCTGTTTTATTTGAACGCCGTCTCAATAAAGCTGCGCAGCTTGCGTGAATGCAACCGT
>JAAYID010000011.1 GCA_012744285.1 Alcaligenaceae bacterium | reverse complement strand
GGCCCCCGCCTTGCCACCCCATATAATGGCCCCCGCCTTGCCACCCCATATAATGGCCCCCGCCTTGCCACCCCATATAATGGCCCCCGCCTTGCCACCCCATGACCCGGCCGCCTTCAAACGCTGGTGTTCAGGCAACACCGGCCACGCGTTTATCGACGCCGGCCTGAATGAACTGGTGCTTTCAGGCTATGTTTCCAACCGCATTCGCCAGAACATGGCCAGTTTTTTAATTCATGACCTCGCCTGCGATTGGCGGGCAGGCGCCGCCTGGTTTGAAGCCAACCTGATTGATTACGACGTATACAGCAACCAGGGCAACTGGTTGTACCTAAGCGGCGGTGGTACCGACCCCCGCGGCAGCCGTCGCTTCAACCCCGACAAACAAGCCCACGATTACGACCGCGACGGGGCGTATCGACGGTTATGGGCAAAAGGTTGCAAACCATTCGCTGTTGATTGAAAACACCAATAAGCCAATGACCCCACCCGTGCCACCAACACTGCGTCTGGTTCTTGCCGACCAGCTCAACCCGAACCACCACTGGTACGACACACCTCGGCCCGACGTGATCTACGTGCTGATGGAGGTCCGGGAAGAAACGGCGTATGTACGGCATCATGCCCAGAAAATTCTGGGCCTGTTTGCCGCCATGCGTGATTTCGCAAAAACGCTGAAAAATGCCGGCCATCGCGTACGCTATGTGGCCATTGATGACCCGTCAAACCGGCACGGCATCATCGCCAACCTGGACGCACTGGTTGCCCATTATGGCGCCACCCGGGTCGAATACCAGTTGCCTGACGAGTGGCGGCTTGACCTGGCGCTGAGGCAATGGGCCAGCCGCGCCGGCCAAGGCGCAAACAACGTTACACACAACGCAAGCGGCACCGCACACGTATCAAGCGACAGGGCGCAGACAAATTCCACCCTTACCGTCACGGCCACCGACTCCGACCATTTCTACACAACGCGTGACGAGACGGCCCAACTGTTCAAAGGCCGTAAACAGTGGCTGATGGAACATTTTTATCGCGCCCAGCGTCGCAAACATCGTATTTTGATGACTGCCGACGGCAAACCCGAAAGCGGGCAATGGAACTATGACCAGGACAACCGCAAGCGCTGGCCTGGCACACCCCCCGAACCCGCCGACACGCGCCCGGTACATGACCATTCAGCGCTTTGGGAAACCCTTGTCGCTTGCGGTGTCGAGTTCATGGGGAACCCGAATGCACGCCAGTTCCGCTGGCCACTGAATCGGGGCGAAGCCCTGATCCAGCTCGAGACCTTCATTCGCGATGCACTGCCCCACTTCGGCGACTTTCAGGACGCGCTGGCCCATAACCACTGGCGCCTGTTCCATTCGCTGTTATCGTTCGCCCTGAACGTGAAAATGCTCAACCCCCGCGAAGTGGTTCAGGCCGCAGAGGCCGCCTGGCGTGGCGGACATGCCCCGCTGACAGCGGTCGAAGGTTTCATCCGGCAGATTCTGGGCTGGCGTGAATACGTGCGTGGCGTGTACTGGGCGCACATGCCCGGCTATACGCAGAACAATGCCCTGAACCACAACCGCCCCTTGCCCGACTGGTTCTGGACGGGCAAGACGCGCATGGCCTGCATGGCACAGGCCATCGGCCAATCACTGGACCACGCCTACGCACACCACATACAACGCCTGATGGTCATCGGCAATTTTGCTCTGCTGGCCGGGCTGAACCCGCACGCCCTGCACGAATGGTACCTGGGCATCTACATCGACGCCTTTGAATGGGTTGAAGCCCCGAACACCCTGGGCATGAGCCAGTTCGCCGATGATGGTCTGCTGGCGACAAAACCCTATGTCAGCAGCGCTGCCTATATCGACCGCATGGGCGATCACTGCAAACAGTGCAGCTACGAAAAAAAAGCCAAAACAGGGCCGAAAGCCTGCCCGTTCAATGCGCTTTACTGGGATTTCTTCATACGCCACGAAACCCGCCTGCGGGGAAACCACCGGCTGGCCATGGTGTTCCGGAATCTGGACAAGATGACAGCTGAAGCCAAGGCAACGCTGACGGATCAGGCCCGTCAAACTCTGCAGCGGCTTGATTCGGTTTGAAGGCAAACGGGCCGGGGTGGCAAGTGTCGTCAACTTTGACAAGGCTCAGCATTTACGAATTGTGCAAGCGCACCTCATCCCGCACACTGAACGGTATCAACCCGCCATAAGGAACCGGTCAATGGCCATCTTGAATCGCGCAATTTCTGCATCTACAATAATCCAATGAAAATTACTTTCGATTTATTGAAGAATCGAAGTAACTTTTCAAAACATGGGGTCGAGCTATCACTGGCCTCATCCTTCGAGTGGGAAACAGCAGTCACCTGGGAAGATCTGCGTGAAAACTATGGTGAAACCAGACTGATTGCCATTGGCTACATCGGATTACGACTTCATGTCATTGTGTATGTCGATCGGGCAAATAACCGTCGCATAATCAGCCTTCGAAAAGCCAATCGCCGTGAGGTTATGAAATATGCCGAAACTTAAACCCGGAACCATTGTTCCAGACCCAGCGGAAGATAAACGCATCCATACAGGTATCGCAGCAGATCCAGATACTTGTGATCTGGCGACAGTCCAACCACAACATCTGAAACGGGTCGGCAGACCCAAAAACCCTGCACCGAAAGTACAAGTCACCATCCGTTACGACAGCGATATTCTGGAGGCTTTCCAGGCAAGCGGGCCGGGCTGGCAAACGCGCATGAACAGTGCCCTGAGAGACTGGCTGGAAACGCATCGCTCCTGACCGCCGCTCCAATATATCAAGCCTAATCGCCAGGCAAACATCACAACCGTAACGCCCACAGGCCAGTACAAGGCGCCACCGCTTTCACAGGAAACATCGCTGTCGCCTGTCAGACAGACACAGCTACAATCGGTGGAACATCACAATAATTCCACAGGAGCATGGCATGTCCAAACTGATCCCCGTTGTTGACCCCGATGGTTTGCTTGAATATTCAGTGGTGTACACCGACCGCGCCCTGAACCATATGTCCAAGGTTTTTCAGGGGGTCATGAACGACATCTCGGCCACCTTGAAAAAAGTCTATAACGCCCAGGCCGCGATTGTCGTGCCCGGCAGCGGCACGTTCGGCATGGAGGCCGTCGCCCGTCAGTTTGCCACCGGCAAACGCTGTATGGTGCTGCGCAACGGCTGGTTCAGCTACCGCTGGACCCAGATCTTCGACATGGGCAATATTCCTGCCGAGTCATTCGTTCTGAAAGCCCGCCCCATCGAATCCGGCTCTCAGGCGGCCTTTGCACCAGCGCCCATCGATGACGTCGTCAAGGCCATTCACGAACAAAAACCCGATCTGGTTTTTGCCCCCCATGTGGAAACCGCTTCAGGCATCATGCTTCCCGACAACTACCTGAAACAGGTTGCGGACGCCGTACATGCCGTGGGTGGTCTGTTCGTACTTGACTGCATCGCCTCGGGTACGGTCTGGGTTGACATGCAAGCCACCGGTGTCGATATCCTGATCAGTGCCCCGCAAAAAGGCTGGACCGGGGCCGCATGTTGTGCCCTGGTCATGCTGGGTAATACCGCCCTGCAACGTATCGAACACACCACCAGCACCAGCTTTGCCTGCGACCTGCGCAAGTGGTTGCACATCATGCAGGCTTACGAAAACGGCGGCCATGCCTACCATGCCACCCTGCCCACCGACGGTCTGGTCATGTTGCGCGACGCCATGGCCGAAACCCAAGCCAACGGCTTTGACACCATGAAAGCGCGTCAGCTGCAGTTAGGGCAGGCCGTACGCAAACTGCTGGCCCAACACGGCTTCAAAAGCGTTGCCGCCCCCGGCTTTGAAGCCCCCGGCGTTGTGGTCAGCTACACCACTGACGACGATATGCAGTCGGCCCGAAAATTTCTGGCTGCCGGCCTGCAAGCGGCGGCCGGTGTACCGCTGCAATGCGACGAGCCTGCCGACTACAAAACTTTCCGCCTGGGGCTGTTCGGGCTGGACAAACTGAACCATGTTGAACGAACCGTGCAACTACTGGAAGACGCGCTGAAAAAAATCGACGTGTGACGATTCTTGATGCGTGACAGTGACTGGCTGGTCACACGCGCTATTGCCACAAAATCATCCCACATCCTTTTAATAACCTAAGGAAATAAAGATATTTTTTTATATTCGTTTTGATTCTATATATGGCTCTTTAGAATAAGCGGAAAGTTTTTTGATAAACGTCTTTCCGAGAGTATCCATGAGCCGCCTGACCATCCATTCGATCGAAACCGCCCCCGAAGCTTCCAAAGAGCGCCTGGAAACCGCCAAGAAAAACAACGGTTTTCTGCCTAACCTGATCGGTGTACTGGCAAACGCTCCCACGGCCCTGGAAACCTACCAGGTCGTCGGCGCCATCAATGCCCGCACCGGTCTTACCCCTGAAGAACGTGAAGTGGTGCAAATCACTGCGGCTACGCTGAACGGTTGCGGCTTCTGTGTCGCAGGTCACACTGCACTGTCACGTAAAAAACTGGGCATGCCTGAAGAAATCATCCAGGCCCTGCGTAAAACCGAGGCACTGACCGACCCCAAACTCAATGCCCTGGCGCAGTTCACCATCGCCGTCATCGAGAACAAAGGCCAGGTCTCCGACGACGCTCTGAACGCATTCTTCAACGCCGGTTACACCCAGGCGAACGCGCTGGAAGCCGTCTTGGGCGTCAGCCTGGCCACACTGTGCAACTTTGCCAACAACCTGGCCCAAACACCCATCAACCCTGAATTGCAACCCCACGCCTGAATTAATCTGGCATCGGGGTCTGCCCCCCGTAACACCCGAAACATCGCACCAAGGAACATTGTCATGACACATTCGGCGACCACCCTTCTGAACGCTGTAGATACCCAGGCGACGCAAGAACTTGCACCGCTGGTGAACGCAATTGATGAAGGGCAGTACCCGCAAGCGTATCTGCAGAACCTTGGTGCCCTGGGTGGCTTTTCGGCCAGCGTACCCGTTGACCAGGGCGGTCTGGGTCTCGATTTGTCCACCCAGGTCAATGTCACCACCCGGGTCTCACGCGAGTGCGGTTCCACCGCGTTCATGGTGTGGTGCCAGTCAACCTGCGCCTGGTATTTGCTGAATGCCGCCAACGCCCCCGTTCGCG
>JAAYID010000069.1 GCA_012744285.1 Alcaligenaceae bacterium | reverse complement strand
GTCCCTGATCGGGACGGCTGATACCGTTTTTTTTATGTGTGTTCGGGTAAATCTGGAGCAATATCGGTTGAAATCTCAAACAAGTCGTGCAAAATAGCGAATTCGAGATAATTTAGGTTTCAACTAAAGGAGATTCCATGAGCGCTGCTAACCCGTTTGCCCAGCTGGCCGCTGGCAATTTCAAGGTCGTAGACTTGACGCACACCCTGTCACCCGACTTTCCCCCGCTGCAATTGCCGCCCCAGTTCGGTCAGGTGGCCTCTTTCAAAATGGAAACCATTTCCCAGTACGACGACAAAGGTCCGGCCTGGTACTGGAACAACTTTACCTGTGGCGAGCACACCGGTACTCACTTTGACGCGCCTGCGCACTGGGTCACCGGCAAAGATTTTCCTCAGAACACGGTCGACACGATTGACCCGAAAAACTTTATTGCTCCCGCAGTTGTCGTTGATGCAACGGCCGAAGTAGCGGCCAACGAAGACTGGATCCTGACGGTCGAATTCCTGCAAAAATGGGAAGAAAAGAACGGTCGCATCCCCGCAGGCAACTGGGTACTGTTCCGTACGGGCTGGTCCGATCGCCTGGCCAAAGACCCGGCTTCTTACGTCAACGTGCGTGAAGACGGTGCACACACACCGGGTCCTTCACAAGAAGCGGTTGAATGGCTGATCAAAGAGCGCGACGTGCATGGTTTTGGTGTTGAAACCATCAATACCGACGCCGGCCAATCCTATGCCTGGCCCATGCCTTACCCCTGCCACACCCTCATGCACGGTGCCAACAAGTACGGCCTGCAGTGCCTGACCAACCTTGATCAGTTGCCGGTTACCGGTGCGGTCATTGTTTCGGCACCCCTGAAGATCCAGCGTGGTTCAGGCAGCCCGCTGCGTGTTCTGGCGTTGGTCCCCTAAGGAGCGGTAATGAGCAACCAGGCCCAGGTTATTGTTATCGGGAGCGGCATGAACTCGTTGGCTTGCGCAGCACTGCTGGCCAAGCGAGGAAAATCTGTTCTGGTACTCGAGCGCAACGACCGGGCCGGTGGTTGCATTCGTACCGAAACGCTGTTTCCGGGTTTTACCCACGAGGTCTTGTCCTCGTGGTACCCCCTGTTTACCGGGGGTGGCGCCTACGCCGAACTTAAAGACGATCTCGCCTCTGTCGGTGTCGAGTTCGTCCAGAACGAATACACCACTGGTATCGTCATGCCCGATGGCCGCTCGCTGGCCCTCAAGCAGGACATTGCCGACAGTGTGCAGCGCATCAATGCCGTTGCGCCGGGTGATGGTGATGCCTTTGGCGCCATGGCCAACCAGTTGTTTGGTCAAGACGCCGCGCTGACGTTTGGCCTGTTGGGTAATTCGCCCTACAGTGTCAAGGTGATGCGTCTGTTGTTCTCTGAATGGCGCAAGCGCGGGCTGGATGGCCTGCTGCAGTTTGCGTCCGAATCCATCGAATCCTTCCGTCGCTGGGCCGATCGTGAACTCAAGTCTGACCTGACCAGCGCCATGATCAGCCCGTGGGTCTTGCACACGGGTCTTGGTCCTGACGAAGCCAGTTCCGCGCTGATCGGCAAGTTGACCTTTGCTGCGGTTGTGGCCGGCGGCATGCCGGTGGTCAAGGGCGGTGGCCAGCGCCTGGTCGAGGGGTTGCAGACCTTTATCGAACAGCGTGGCGGCAAGGTCCTGACCGGTGTCGATGTCGAGTCCGTCATTATCAATGGTTCACGCGCTACCGGCGTGGTGGCCAATGGGCAGACGTATCACGCGTCCCAGGCTGTGGTCTGCAATGTCACGCCGCCGCAACTGTATGGCCGTCTGTTGCCCAAGGCATCCGAGCCCGTACGCAAGCAGGCTCAAGGTTATCGCTTTGGCCGTGGCTGCATGCAGATTCACTTCGCGCTCGATGGTCTTGCGCCATGGCGTGACCCTGAACTGCTGAAAGTGCCGTTGGTTCACTTGACGGAAAGTATGGAAAATGTGGCGTTGTCTGTCGTTGAAGCCAACAACGGTTTGCTGCCTCGTTTCCCTACCGTGGCCATCGGCCAGCCTGTGGCGGTTGATCCCGGCCGTGCGCCCGAGGGGAAATGGATCCTGTGGCTGCAAATGCAGGAAATGCCATCGCGCCTCAAGGGTGATGCGGCGGGTGAAATTGAAGTGCCCGCCGACGGTCGCTGGAATGAGGCTGTGCGTGAAGCGCTGGCTGATCGTGTTCAGAAGCGTATTGAAACGGTTTTGCCAGGCTTGTCCGACATGATCATTGGCCGCAAGGCGTTCTCGCCTGGCGACCTTGAAGCCATGAACTGCAATCTGGTTGGCGGTGACCCGTATTCGGGCGTTTGCTCGCCTGACCAGTTTTTCTGGTTCCGTCCGTTTGCCAGCACGTCAGGTGCGCGGGCACATCGGACACCGTACAAAAACGTTTACCACATCGGTGCATCGACTCACCCCGGGCCTGGCCTTGGGGGCGGTTCGGGCCAGATCGTCGCTGACATGCTGACCAAATAAGTCGTCTGACGTGTTGTGTTTTCCGGGCCCTTCATGGGCCCGGATGCATTTTTGGCGTTGGCGACAATAGTTACGGGATAAGTGTTTAAGTATTCAGATCTTTCAGCAGTTGCCGGTGTTGCCGGACTTCCGACAACACCGCACCGAACGTGTCCAGTTGCCGGGCTTTTAACGCCGGAATGATTTTCAGCAAGGCATCGGCAGTAGCAATGGCGTCGCCTATGGCCGTGTGACGTGCTTCTTCAGGGATGGTGATGCCCATCCGGTGGGCCAGGGCATCCAGGCTGTGGCTTTCGGCCTCACCGTAAAGAACAGCCGATAACAACACCGTATCCAGAATCGGGTGGTCGAACCTGCAGTTTGCCCGTGCTTCGTGCTTTTTCAGGAAGGCCATGTCGAAAGGGGCGTTATGGGCAACCAGTACGGCACCTTCGGCAAATTTGTGAAAACGCTGGATGGCATGAGGC
>JAAYID010000068.1 GCA_012744285.1 Alcaligenaceae bacterium | reverse complement strand
GGCCTGAACGAACTGACCCTGGCTGCCGTTTCAAAATACCGCGACCGCCTGCTTCCGCGAAAAGTGGCCTGAAAAACAAAGCCCCACCATACAACCGTATGGTGAGGCCAGACCCTTCACAGCACTACGGCGCGGGGCGCAAACGGCGTTAACACGCCACAACTACCCCACGCACCAACACCAGCAGATAAATTACTTGTCGTCTTTCACACGGTAAACCAGCACGGCCACCTTGGCCAGGCTCAGCACCTTGGCAGTCACACTGCCCAGCAACAAACGCGACAAGCCGCTGCGACCATGGCTACCAATAAAGATAAGGTCACAGCCGTGCGCCTCAGCGGCGTCAACGACACCGTCGGCAACGTTAAAGTTTGTTGCAGCCACCTTGGACACTTTCACCCCGGCCGTTTCGGCACGGTCGACAACCGCCTGAAGATATTTTTCAGCCTGTTCAGCAACGGTTTTTTCGTAGTCTTCATCGGTAATGGCATATGCCGCCGCCATGCCATCAAAGCCCACTGTTGCCGCGAAAGGCTGGGCCACGTGCAATGCAACCACCTCGGCACCAATTTCTTTGGCAAACGTAACGCCTTTATTCGCAGCCTGTGCCGAAAGCGCTGAACCGTCGGTAGGGAGAAGAATTTTCTTGAACATGGTTTTAACCTTTAGTTGACGTCAATACCTAATCGTACGAACGAATCCAGAAAAAATAAACCCGAGCAACTGCCCGGCTTTTGCGTGAGATCAAGCCTTGGCGGCCTGGTACAGGTTGGTACAGCGGGCACCGCTGCGGCAATAGGCCAGAACGGGCCCCGGCAAGGTATCGAGCAGCTCGGCAAAGCGCGCCACATCGGCTGGCGTGATGGCACCGCTCACCACAGGCTGGTATTCAACCTGCAGACCGGCCTCTTTGGCGGCTGCCATAACTTCAGCCGCCTGGGGCTGGTCAAGACCGCCTTCAAAGTCGGGGCGATTGATGATGACGCTTTTATAGCCCAAAGCCGCCACCGCAGCCATGTCAGCGGCCGTGAGCTGCGGTGCAACCGCGAAATTTTCGGTAAGCCGGTTTACTGGTACAGCCATTTCTCTTGCTCCTTCGTACGGCGACCGGCAAAGCCAGCCGCTTGAATATTGACTCGAACAGATGAAGTTTACACCTGCACGCACAGCCCGTAACGATTCAGATACCGGTTAAAGACATCACCGGACAGTATGTCGAACTCTGCATTACGCTGGGGGTCAATATCACGATCATCAGGATGATAGCGTTCGGGGTGACACATCATGACATCGCCAGCCTGTGCAACCTGCAACCAGGCCGCCACGTGGCTGGCATACACTTTACCCCCACCCTGAAAGTCATAAACGCCCAAAAACCCGGGGTTGGTTGAAAACCCGTTCTTTTCCGCCAACTGCACCAGGGCACGGGCACCCAGAAGCTGAATGACTCGCGCCTTGAACCTCAAACGCCGGTGCAGGGACGGCTGCAGACGCGCTACGGTGCTGCGTACCCAAAACCCCGACTTGCCCGCATAGCGCCGGGAAAGCTCAAAAAAAAGTTCATCGCGAATCTGGGGCAACTGATGCACATGCAGGTGACCGTCCACATAATCGGGCGCCGTACCCATGATGGTTTCGAAACGATCAAGCTGACGCACAATCTGTTCACGCACCTGTGCAACATCAAGGCGATAAAAATAGGCCTCACGAATCAATCGCTTGAGCGGATAATGCAAACCGGGCTGCCCCAGGTCATCGGTGAAGTTCAGATGCAGACCCTTTTGCAGCGTCGTTTCCTGCAAGGGGCCCGCCCCGCTCTCGAAACATGGACCATCGACCAGACAACTGGTGGCACTGAGACGCCCCAATGCGGCAAGATCCAGCACGGCCCGGTTGACCGCCGCATTCATACCGAAGTCATCGGCGCATACAATAAGCGGTTTACCGATGTTGCCGCTGGCCGGTTGGTGTTTGATCATCATGAAGAAAATTTTAGGCCAGGTTGCCTGGTTCGTAATGGTGGGTTGCGCTGCCGCAGCCACCCACTGGCTTGTGGTGGTGGCTACCGTCTCGGCGCTGGGCACGCCCCCCCTGATGGCCAACGTGGCAGGCTGGCTGGTCGCGTTCGTGGTTTCATTCGCCGGCCACTATACCCTGACCTTTCGTCACCAGAAAGCCCCGTTGTTGCAGGCACTGCGACGGTTTTTCATGGTTTCGGCGGCGGGTTTCGCCATCAATGAAGTGGCCTACGCCTGGCTGCTGCACGCGACTCGCATCAGGTACGACATTTTATTGGCCCTGATCTTGTTGGGCATTGCGGTCATGACGTTCTTTTTGGGCCGCTTCTGGGCCTTCAGACAACGCCGCACCTGAAGACCCTGAGTCCGTACCGCGCACGCCCGGACCCACTGCCCGCGCACGTGTCAGCACGGCCTCATCCAGGCCGCCCCCCAGGCGTTGACGCACAATAAACACGGGTCGTTGCTTCACTTCACCAAAAATGCGACCAATGTACTCGCCCAGCACACCCACCGAAATCAGGTTGACCCCCGCAAAAAACAGGATGACCGTCGCCAACGTGGTAAAACCCTGTACCTCGTCACCCAACAACAGGTACTTGACGACCGTAAACAGGCCATAGGCCAGTGACAGCAAGGAAATGAGAATGCCGGCTACGCTGAGCACCCGCAGCGGCCAAGTGGTGAACGCCGTCAATCCGTCAATCGCAAAACCAAACAGCTTGAATGGCCTGAACGTCGTGGTGCCATGCAACCGTTCGGGCGGGTGATAGTAGAACGGCTCGGCCTTGAACCCCACCCAGGCAAACAGGCCTTTCATGAACCGGTTGCGCTCGGGCAGCAACAACAAGGCATCGACCACTGAACGATCCATCAGACGAAAATCACCCGCATTTTCGGGCACCTGCACACCGCCCGGAGTTCGCATCAACTGATAAAACAACTTGGTACCCACCCGCTTGAAAACGGACTCATCGTGACGACTGGCACGCACGCCATAAACCATGTCCACACCGGAACGCCAACGTGCCAGCATTTCAGGAATCAATGCAGGCGGGTGCTGCAAATCGGCATCCATGCTGACCACCACCTGGCCACGGGCCACTTCAAGCCCGGCACTTAACGCGGCTTCTTTACCGAAATTGCGCGACAGCTGCACATAGACCACCTGGGGGTGCTCTGCCGCCAGGCGCGAAACCAGCGCCGGCGTACCATCGGTACTGCCGTCGTCAACCACGATAATTTCATATACCGGGGACAGCTTTGCCAATACCACCATGAGGCCGGGGATCAACACACCCAGATTGGCCTCTTCGTTCAGGCACGGCACAACACAGCTGATAGACTCGGGATTGGACATGGACAAAATCAGGTTCTGACAAACGAAAACAGGCAGTTTACCGTTTATTACCTGCCCGAAAAACAATGCACTTGATTGAACAGCAGGTGTCCTTGACGTGGCCACCAGTCATTATTAAGATTCATATTAAAGTAACCTTAAAGGAACTCGTTATGTCGACACGCGATCAATTATGTTCCGAAGAAGACATCAGGGACATGGTGCATCAGTTCTACGACAAGATCCGGCAAGACGGCGTACTGGGGCCCATTTTCAATGCACACATCCACGACTGGGATACCCATCTGGGTCGCATGGTGCAGTTCTGGTCATCCATGCTGCGCGGCACCGGCACCTACGAAGGCACCCCCATGCCCAAGCACATTGCTCTGCCCGACCTGAATGCCGAACTGTTTGGCCACTGGCTCAACCTGTTTCACGACACGCTGGCAACCCTGCCAAACCGGGCCATGGCCGAAAAGGCCGTTGAATTTTCCCAGCGTATCGCCCGCAGCCTGTGGTACGGCTATCAACTGCATCACAAGCCCGATGCACCGCTGCGCGAGGTTAACCGTGGCTGAGCTGCACCCGATCAACGAACCACACGAACCTCCACGCGCGCCCTCATTCTCGGCACTCTTCAGCCTGGGG
>JAAYID010000010.1 GCA_012744285.1 Alcaligenaceae bacterium | reverse complement strand
CACACGATAGTCTCCCGTGCGACGCTTCAGCCCTTGCACACGCACGGCCACCGGCCCGTCGCCCGCTGTCACTGAAAACGCCCCGGCACGCTCTTTCAGGCCAGTCGCGCCGCGCAGGTCAACATGACCGGCCACCCCGTTTTCCGGCACTGCGTCCGGGATGCGGCCATCAATGACATTGACCACGCCACCGATAGCACCGGGGCTGTATAACAACGCCCCCGGCCCACGAATCACCTCGATACGCTCGGCCAGCATGGGGTCAGCCATGATCGCATGGTCGGGCGAAACACCCGAGGCGTCAAATGTGGCCAGGCCGTCGGTCAGCACCTGCACCCGTGGCAGGGTCTGGCCCCGTATCACCGGCCGGCTGGCGCCAGACCCAAAGGTATCCGCCTGAACACCCGGCACCCCTTCAAGCGCAACGCCCAGGCTGGTCTGGTTGGTCATCAACAGCGCGTTTCCGTCAACGACTTCCACCGGAACGGCCACGCTGTCCGTCGCCTGACGTAACGGACTGGTCGTTACCACAACCGGTGCCAGGGTTTGTACCGCTGCCGGTTCCTGAGTTGTCTGTGCCGCAAGCGGCGCACCAAAAACCCCCAGAAGGGCCAGCGCAAGCGGCGCCGGGTGATTCCATTGCATGAATGACTCCGTCAAAATGCAACGTTATAACATAACATTTATAGATTAAAAAATGGGGATGACGCCACCTCATCCCTCATCTTCAACAGATAACCCGGTTCTTCATCAGGCCTGCGACGCGCGCGCACCGGTTTCACTCGGCATCGCCCTCGAAGCCCCCGATTCAGGGCCAAGTGTCTGACTTTGCTCTTGCGTATACGCATGCTCGCGGAACAGGAATTCAGCGCGATCGCCATGGCCCGCCTCAATGGCCTGCACAATGGAATGATGCTGACGATGGGCATAAAACAGAAAGTCAAACATGCGCTCTTTGTTGGTATTGGAAAACGCAATGCTCAACGGTGCGGTGAACGGGACGAGGTTGCAACGCTCAGTCAGACTTTCGAGCAGTGGCATTTGGGCCGCTTCCAGGATAAGTGCATGAAAACGCGCGTTCATTTCGGCATAACGCAGCTCATCATCATCGCGCAGTTGCCGATTGGCGAACAGCGCGTCGCCCTCGGCCAGGCAGGCTTTCAGGGCAGACAACAACGCTGGCGAAGGGCGCTTGTCGGCCACCTGACGTGCAGCGAACCCTTCGAGTACCGCACGCAGACGCAGCGCCTCGATACTGTGCTGGGCCGTGAACGCCCGCACGGAATAGCCGCGCTTCCCTGCCGAAACCAGTAACCCTTCCTGGGCCAAAGCGGGCAACGCCTGTCGCACGGGCGTACGCGATACGCCCAGGCGCGTTGCCAGCTCGGCTTCGGTCACACGTTCGCCAGGCGCCAGCGCTCCGGCCAGAATCATTTCCCGCAGTTGAACCACCACCGGTGTTTGCTGACTCATTGGTTGCCTGCCCAAAATTTGTACATAAAAAGAATTATATGGAATCCATTTTGGGATCCAAAATTGGATAAAAATCGTTTAATAAAGAAAAAATTTGCTTTTTATGGATCCCAAAATTAGAATTCACCTTACAAAGCGACACCGCACCTCGACATCTGCCAACGTCACGCTGATATCGCAAGCGCACCCGGGGCGGTGTCTCATATGAACCTTCGTCATCAGGAACTCGCATGGCTAAAATCATTGGCTGCATCGGCACCTCACACGTCCCCACCATCGCCCTGGCCTACGACCGCGGCCGCCAGGAAGATCCGGCCTGGAAACCCCTGTTCGATGGCTACAAGCCTGTCGCCCAATGGCTCAAAGACAAAAAAGCCGACGTCCTGGTCTTCATTTACAACGACCACGCCACCACCTTTTTCTTTGACCTCTATCCAACCTTTGCGCTGGGTATCGGCGAACGCTTCCCGATTGCCGACGAAGGGGCAGGCCTGCGCAACCTGCCGCATATCAAGGGTGACGTCGATTTCCAGGCCCACATTGCCGAATCGCTTGTCAACGACGAATTCGACCTGACCATCTTCCAGAACAAGCCCATCGACCACGGCTGCGCCTCACCCCTGCCCCTGCTCTGGGACCACGAGCCCGACTGGCCCGGCAGCGTTGTGCCCATTACCGTCAATGTCCTGCAGTATCCGCTGCCTACCCCACGCCGGTGCTACAAACTGGGCCAGGCCTTGCGCCGGGCCATTGAGTCGTATCCCAAAGATCTTAATGTTGTGGTCGTCGGTACCGGCGGGTTGTCACACCAGATTCACGGCGAGCGCACCGGCTTCAACAACGAAGCCTGGGATCTCGAATTCCTTGAACTGCTGCAGCACAACCCCGAAAAACTCATGGAAATGACCCATGCCGACTACGTGCGCCTGGGCGGTGCCGAAAGCGTCGAACAAATCATGTGGCTGGCCATGCGCGGCGCCATGCCCGACACCATTCGCAAAGTTCACCAGAACTACTACCTGGCCACCACCACCGCCATGACCGTCGTCTTGTTTGAAGGTGACGATGTCGCAAACCCGACAACCACAGCCACGGCCGCCGCCACCGCGTAAGGAGCGCCTCATGAATCCGCAACTGAACGGCATTGAAACCATCGAAGGCACCTATGCCTTCGACATCCGCACCAGCAACCGTACCCTTAACGCCAATCGCTTCTTCTGGAACATGATTCGTGCCGACTGGCGCGAGCGCTACCAGGCCGACCCTGAAGCCGTCATGACTGAAGCCGGCCTGAACGACAAGGAAAAAGCGCTGATCCGCAACGAAGACTGGCTGGGCCTGGTCAAACACGGCGTCAATTTCTTCGTCCTTGAAAAATTCGCCCGTGT
>JAAYID010000067.1 GCA_012744285.1 Alcaligenaceae bacterium | reverse complement strand
GATTTTCCCTGGCCTTCGTCAGAAGGACATAAATATCATCGAGGGCATGTGCTGGTGGTGGGAGGGCAGACCATGACCGGTGCCGCACGTCTTGCGGCACGGTCGGCAGCGCGCATTGGCTCGGGCCTGGTGACAGTGGCCGCTCCGGTGTTTTCGTGGGCCGTGTATGCGACGTCGCTTGAAGGCATCATGGTGACGTCCTATACCGATATGGCCAGCCTGAATGACATTTTCTCAGACACACGTAAAAACGTTCTGGTGGTGGGGCCGGGAGCCGGGGTAGGGGGGCAAACCCGTGAACAGGTCAAGTGGGCTTTGGCGACCGGGCGTCGAGTCGTGCTCGATGCCGATGCCATTACCTCGTTCGGGCCTCATCCGGAATCACTTATGTCGGCCTTGAATCATGAGTGCGTACTGACGCCCCATGACGGCGAGTTTGTTCGCCTTTTCGGCGAGGCGGGCGCCCGCGACAAACTGACCCGCGTGCGTGACGCTGCGCGTCAATCGGGCGCGATCGTCTTGCTCAAAGGAGCAGACACGGTTATTGCCGCACCTGACGGGCAGGCGGTGATCAATACCAATGCGCCGCCCTGGCTGGCCACCGGAGGTAGCGGCGATGTCTTAACGGGGTTGATTGCGGGGTTGCTGGCTCAGGGCATGAGCCCGTTCAAGGCAGCGTGTGCCGCCACCTGGATTCATGGTCAGGCAGCCACCGGTTTTGGTCCTGGTCTTGTGTCTGAAGACTTGCCGGGGCAGGTTCCCGGTGTGCTGCGGCAGTTGCTTTCCAGGCGTGGCCATCACGGCGGACAAGCAAGTCTGTAGGGTCTGTTCAACCCTTGAAGGCAAGCAAGGTCTTGTCTGTTTCTTTTTCGTGTTCGTGCAGGCGATGAAAAGCCCAGCACAAGGCGGGCTTTTCATCGTGCTCGAAACCTCGGGAAAGCATGTGGCTCCCCGATGGTTATCGTTGATTAGTGCGAGAACAAAATGGGTACAGTCATCGAATCGAGCAATGTCTTGGACGTGCCGCCCAGCATCCACTCACGGATACGGCTGCGGTTGTAGGCGCCCATGACGATCAGGTCAGAGCCCTGGTCGCTGGCGGCATTCAGAATGGTATTACCGATGCCGGCATCGGCACTGTCAAGACGCAGACGCTTCGGTGCAACATAACCTTTAGCTGCAAAATAAGCCTCGAGATCGTCATCATTAATGTCAAGGTTATCCAGCTTGTTGGTTTTTTCGTCAATGGTCAGAATGACGATTTCCTGAGCGTTTTTCAGAATGTGATCCGCATCGGCCAGCGCACGAGAGGCACGACGGCCATGATCCCAGGAAACCAGAATGCGCGAACCAATGGGGCTCAGTTCACCAATGTACGGAACCATAAGCACGGGTCGGCCCGCCGTTGTAATAACGGTTTCGGCAATGCTTTGACGCAGTGATGAGGTTTGTTTGACGTTTTGGCTCATGACCAGCAAATCGCAGTAGCGGGCATGCAGGGCCAGCACTTCTTCGGCCAGGCCCTGGGGGGTACGCCAGCTGGCTTTGACGCCGAATTCGGTGGCTTTGCTGTGGAACAGCGCCTCAACCTCGTCGCGCTCTTGAACGAGGTGGGTGGACATCATTTGGGTCAGCTCGCGCGGAATGAGGCTGCCGTCACGCAGGTAGTCGGTGGGTTCGGGGCTGGGATAAATGCCAACCACTTCAGCATTGTGCGACTTGGCCAGCCGAAGGGTGGTTTCCAGGCGTCGAAGGTGGTTGGCGTCTTTGGTTAAATCAATGGCAATACGTCCCAGCATTCTCGTCTCCTGACGGGTTATTAATTAAGTTAAAGTGTGATTCTAATAAAAGTCGGGTTCTAATAACGTAGACTGACAAAAAACTTGAGTTTACGCAAGTTCACTCCATGCCAATAGCATGTTCAATTCACGCAAATTCTATGTCCGATCTGTTTTCCGAGCTTGATCGCAAGGGCATGCAGCTGGCGCTTGCGCAAGCGGCCCTTGCCGCTGGGCTCGGTGAAGTGCCTGTGGGTGCGGTTGTCCTGGACCCGCAGGGCAATCTGCTTGGGCAAGGGTATAACCGTACCATAATCGATCACGATCCAACCGCCCATGCCGAAGTGGTGGCGTTACGCGATGCCGCCCGACGCGTCGGCAACTACCGTCTACCCGATACCCGTGTTTACGTCACCCTTGAGCCTTGTGTCATGTGCATGGGGGCCATGATGCACGCCCGTGTCGCTCATGTGGTGTTTGGCGCAGCCGACCTTAAAACCGGGGCGTGCGGTAGTGTGCTTGATTTGGCCTCTGTTTCACAAATCAACCATCACACCACGGTCTCGGGCGGGCTGATGGCCGATACCTGCGGGCAGGCGCTGTCTGATTTTTTCCGTCAGCGTCGTGCCCAGATTCGTTTGCAAAAACTCGCGTTGCAAGGTGGTGCTGCGGCGTCGGATGAGCAGGTGGGGGGCAGCGCAGGGTAAGCCAAGCCCTCTTTGTTCAGTGTCAAGG
>JAAYID010000066.1 GCA_012744285.1 Alcaligenaceae bacterium | reverse complement strand
GTGCGCGCCGAAATCCCTCATGCGATAGCTGCCCCCTGCGCCACGGGTGCCACGCCAAGACGCATAACCTGCAAAACACGCTGCCCACGCCGAAACCTCGGGCCGCACAGCCACAACGCCGCTGCCACATGCTGGTGCTGACAAGAGACGCAAACGTGCTGCTTGAGCAGCGTGGCGACAGCGGAATCTGGGGTGGCCTGCTTTGCCTGCCACAGTTTGACGATGAACACGCCATGCAACAATGGTGCATCCATCAGGGCATCACGCTGCACCCGTCGGGCCGCATGGCCGGGCTGCAACATGTGTTTTCACATTTCAAGCTTGATATCACACCCTGGCACGCCACCACGACCGCTACCGCGCTGGCTGAACCCCGCACAACGCAGCAATGGTTTGCGTTATCGGGGCTGGCAGACCTGGCGGTTCCGGCGCCCGTCAAAAAAATACTGGATGGCCTGACTACCCTGCCGTTGTTCAAAGACTAACGCACCAACCCGCGATGTTTGCTGATGCTCATAAGCAAACCGCAAGCTACCCCAAGGGTCAGCAACGCCGTCCCGCCGTAACTCATGAACGGCAACGGCACGCCCACAACCGGCAAAATCCCGGTAACCATGCCGATGTTCACGAACACATAGACAAAAAACATCATAGCCAGGGTACCGCCCAGCAAACGACCGAACTGCGTGGTGGCGCCAGCTGTGATGACCAGACCACGACCAATCAGCAAAAAGTACAACACCAACAGAAGGATCCCGCCATAAAGGCCGAATTCCTCGGCATATACCGCGAAGACAAAGTCAGTTGTACGCTCGGGAATGAAATCGAGATGGGTCTGTGTCCCTTCCATATAGCCTTTGCCATACACCCCGCCGGAGCCGATCGCAATCATTGACTGGATGGTATGGAACCCCTTGCCCAAGGGGTCGGAACCTGGGTCAAGCAATGTGCAGACGCGATTCTTCTGGTATTCGTGCAAAACCACCCAGTCAACGCCAGGCTGGCAAATATCCGTTTCAAAATACACCAGCGTGCTCAGGCCAACGACACCCGCCAGGACCAGCGGAATCAACAGTTTGAACGACAAACCGGCAAAATAGATGACAAAAAAGCCGGACATGAAAACCAGCAACGCCGTACCCAGATCGGGCTGCTTGACGATCAGAATGAACGGGATCAGCAACAAAACCAGCGCAACGAAAAAATCAATAAGCCGAAACTTGCCCTCGTTGCGATGAAAATACCAGGCCAGCATCATGGGCACCGTGATTTTCAGCATCTCTGACGGCTGAATACGCACAATGCCCAAATCAAGCCAGCGGGTGGCCCCTTTGCTGGTTTCACCAAAAAACTCAACCCCCAGCAATAGCACGACGCCAAATACATACAGCAGAGGAGTCAGCTTCATCAACCACTTGGGCGGGGTCAAGGCAACAACCCACAAGGCAATGAAGGCCAGCACGAAATTACGCGCCTGATCCGCAAAACGCCAGTCGGTATCACCCACCGCCGAGTGCATGATGAGCAGGCCCATAAAGGCCATCAGCATCAGCACCAGAAGCAGCGGCCAGTCGAAGGCACCGAAAACGCGTGCAAGAATCTGCCCCAGGCGTCTCATGGCCGCCCCTCTGATGCCGACACCGGCGCAGGCGGCACATAGTCGCGCAGCCAATAGTCAAAAACCTTGCGGGCCAACGGCGCTGCTGCGGTGGAACCCCAGCCACCGTTCTCGATGATCAGGGCCAGGGCAATTTTCGGGTTTTCTGCCGGCGCATACGCCATGAACAAGGCGTGGTCACGCAACCGCTCATCAACGGCACTGGCATCGTATTTGGCGCCCCTGAGGCTATAGACCTGCGCCGTCCCGGTCTTGCCGGCGGCCTGATACTTTGCCCCCGCAAATGCGCGCCGGGCCGTCCCTTCGTTTACCACCCCCACCAGCGCCCGATTGATCACATCGACATTTGCCCGTTTCAGCGGCACCACATGCGAAGGTTCGGTAACTGTTTGCTCAAGCAGGCCGGTTTGCGCGTTACGCACGATATCCACAAGGTGCGGACGCATATAGGTTCCGCCATTGGCCAGTACGGCAGTTGCCTGGGCCAGCTGCAGCAACGTGAAGGCGTTATAGCCCTGACCCACGGCCACCGATACCGTTTCACCGGCGTACCAGCGCTGTTGCTCGGGCTTCTTGAATGCGCGCTGCTTCCAGTCGGTTGATGGCAAGATCCCTTTCTTTTCACCATCCAGATCAATGCCGGTGATCTGGCCGAAACCAAACTGGCTGCTGAAATCGTGCAAGGCATTCACCCCCATTTCAGGGCCCAGGGAATAAAAATAGGTATCTGACGAAACCACCAACGCCCGGTGCATGTCGGTCGGGCCATAAGCGACCGAACCGGCATTACGGAACTTCTGCCCGCCAAACTCATAAAACCCGGGGTCTGATATGCGCTGCGATGGCGTACGCAAGCCCATTTCCAGCGCGGCAAGGGCAACAAACGGTTTGTAGGTCGAACCAATCGGATACGTGCTGTACAACGGACGGTTCAACAACGGGAAGTCCGGAGATTCGTTCAGTTCGCGCCAGTTATCGACGTCAATACCATCAATGAACAGGTTCGGGTCGAATGAAGGCGCCGACACAAAGGCCAAAATCTCCCCGCTTTTAGGGTCAATGGCCACCAAAGCGCCCCGTCGACCTTCATACTCTTGCTCGGCCATCTGCTGCAAACCGATATCAAGCGACAAGACCAGATCAGAACCCGGCACCGGGTCGATGCGGTGCAAGGTCCGTACCGGGCGACCGGTCGCCGTCACCTCGACCTCTTCCAGACCGGTCTGGCCATGCAGCACCGACTCCCAGGTTTTCTCGATCCCTTTCTTGCCAATCGTCGATGTCCCCCGGTAATTGCCGGTTTGACCGCTTTCTTCGAGTTGTTCAAGGTCGGCCTCGGAAATACGGCCGACATAACCGATAACATGGGCTGCCGTCTTTCCGTAGGGATATTCGCGCACCCATCGGGCGCTCAGTTCAACACCCTCAAAACGATACGCATTGGCGGCAAACCAGGCCGCCTCGGTTTCATTCAGATTGTTGCGCAGGGGAATCTGGGTATAGCGACTGCTTTGCTGCACTTGCTGCAAAAAACGCTTGCGCTGGGTTGGCCCCAGATAAACCAGCTCGGAAATGTCGTCGAGTAACTGTTCAATGTTTTTGACCTTGGCCGGTGTCACGACCAGGGTGTAATCGCGGTAGTTGCGTGCCAGCACCACACCATTACGGTCAACGATTTCACCACGGCGCGGAGGAATCGGCATGACGGTGATCCGGTTGGCCTCGGCCCTGGCGGAAAACCCTTCAAAACGCACAACCTGCAAATACCAAAGCCGGGCCGCAAGCAAGCCGAAGCACACCAGCACGAACGACGCAGCCACAATGGCACGCACCAATATTTTGCGTTTCTGGGCCTTGGAAGTCTTTTTGAATTCGAACATACCGCGTACTGGCGCTGGCGTTACGCCGCCCCGGTTTCGATGTCATCGTGCATACGATTGGGCAAATAATGCAGCAAAATATAGGCGATCGGCCATAAGGCGACGGTGAACAAGGCCGTCCATAACCAGCTCCAGCCTATCCATTGCCCGGCCAGCCACGAACTGATCAAACCGTAAACGGCCCCGGGCACCACAAAAACCGGCAACAGATGCAATGCCTGCACGACGGCATTGAAACGCTGCAACCGTTTGCTCAGCAATACGACACCGTAGGTGGTTAGCCCATAAAGCAGGGCCTGGCCACCCAAGGGTGCGGCGTCATGGACGTCCATTAGCAAACCGAATAAAAATGCCGTGAACAGGTTAACGCGGCGCGGTTCATACAGGCACCAGAATGCCAGCACCAGCAGCAGCACGTTTGGTGCCGGCGTCCAGAGCCGCCACGACAACAACGAAACAACCCAGGCCAGCAGCACCGAACCCCATACCAGCCACAGACTGGCAGACTTGGCAAATGAGCGTGTATCAAGCGGTTGCAGATCACTGAGCGACGAGCGGAAACCAGGACTGTTCATGAGCGCAATGCCTATTCGTTGACCACGGGCTCAGAAGCCGGGGTATCTGCCGCACCGCTCGTGTCCAGTACCAGAAAATGCCGGTAACGTTCAGGATGGGACGATGGCCTGACCAGCCCCATGGCAAAACCACTGACCGTATCACGCAAGACGTCTTCGATACGTCCCACCGCCAGCCCGGCGGGGAACAAGCCGCCAATACCACTGGTGACCAGTTCGTCACCCACCTGCACATCGGCATTCACCGGCAGGTATCTGACCTCGACTTTGCCATCGGGGTTCCCGCCAAAGGCGATCAGACGCAAACCATTGCGTACAACCTGAACCGGGACCGAAACCTTGCTGTCCGTCAGCAGTGCCGCCTCGGAGGTGAGCGGTGTAACCCGGATGATCTGGCCCACCACTCCCCCTTCATCGATGACGGGCATGCCGGGCGCAATACCGCTGGAGCTGCCTTTGTTGAAAATCAGGTGGCGACTGAATACCGTGGCTGGCTCGTAGAGCACCTCGACTGCAATGGACTTCTGTTCACCCAGTTCGGTCACGCTCAGCAGACGCCGGAGCTGCTGATTTTCGGTGGACAGCTGGGCCATGTGGCTGGCCAGCTGGGCGAGCTCGATACGCTGACGCTGCAGGGCTTCTTTTTCAGTGCGGGCCTGATTGGCCGCGTTGAACCAGCTATCGACGACATCCGCCAGGTCGCGGGGCGCCATGGCAATGCGCTGAAACGGATAGATGAGCAGCGACACCACGCGACGGGCCGGGTCAAAGACCGGCCAGCGCGAATCAACCACCAGCAATACCAGGCTGATGAGAACAATGACCAGCAGCCGAACCTCGGGCGCAGGCCCCCGCTTGAACAAACGAAGATTCGGATTGCGCTGCATCGGTCAAAGCCGCACCGTCTGGTTCAGTCGTAGATGAAGACCGTACCCAGGCGCTCGAGGTGCTCGAGCGCCTCGCCGCACCCGCGGACAACGCAGGTGAGCGGGTCTTCAGCCACGATGACGGGCAAACCGGTTTCTTCTTGCAAAAGACGATCAAGGTCGCGCAGCAACGCGCCGCCACCGGTCAGGGCAATGCCCTTTTCGGTAATATCGGCACCCAGTTCGGGCGGAGTCTGTTCAAGCGCCGTTTTGACCGCGGAAACGATCTGGTTCAGCGGATCGGTGAGCGATTCGAGGATTTCGTTGGACGACACGGTGAAACTGCGCGGCACACCTTCGGACAAGTTGCGACCTTTGACTTCGATTTCGCGTATTTCCGCACCCGGGAAGGCAGAACCGATTTCTTTCTTGATGTATTCGGCCGTGGGTTCGCCAATGAGCATGCCGTAATTGCGGCGGATGTAATTGATGATGGCCTCGTCGAACTTGTCGCCACCGACACGCACCGAACCCTTGTAGACCATGCCGCCCAGCGAAATAACGGCCACTTCGGTGGTACCGCCACCGATATCGACCACCATGGAACCGCTGGCATCGGACACGCCCAGACCCGCACCGATGGCGGCGGCCATGGGCTCTTCGATGAGATACACCTGACTGGCACCTGCACCCAGTGCCGATTCGCGAATGGCGCGGCGTTCGACCTGGGTTGAGCCGCAGGGCACACACACAATAATGCGCGGGCTGGGTGCAAACATGCTGCCCGGATGAACCATGCGGATAAACTGCTTGAGCATTTGCTCGGTGACGGTGAAATCGGCAATAACGCCGTCTTTCATGGGGCGAATGGCTTCGATGTTTCCCGGCACACGACCCAGCATCTGCTTGGCCTCGCGGCCTACCGCCTGAATGATTTTCTTGCCATTGGGGCTACCATCGTGGCGGATGGCGACGACCGAAGGCTCATCAAGCACAATACCCTTGCCACGAACGTAAATAAGCGTGTTGGCCGTACCAAGGTCGATGGCCATATCGCTGGAAAAATAACTGCGGAGAAATCCGAACATGTGCGCTCAGTAGAGATAAATTAGAAGCGAGTTAACAAGCCATCGCGGTTCAGAGATTAACACGCGCACCACGGGCCTAATTAAGAGATTTAGCCATAAATGATAACTTATAATTGGGTTTAGCCAGGGGCCACCAGTCTGCCCCTTTAATTTTTAGTAACGGACTCTCCACCGGACTATTCCATGGCCATTACCCAAGACGACGTCACCCGCGTCGCGCGTCTTGCGCGCATCGCACTGTCGGAATCCGACAGCCAAACCATGCAAACCGAACTCAACGGCATCCTGGGCCTCATTGAAGAACTGCAAGCCGTTGACACCTCCGGCATCGAACCCATGGCACACCCCCTGTCGGCACATCAAGACATTGCCCTGCGCCTGCGTGACGACCAGCCTCTGCCCACACAGTCGGTCGGGCAGCGCGACGCCCTCATGACCAACGCACCGGCTCAAACCGAAGGCTTGTTCCTGGTGCCCACGGTCATTGAATAAATTCTCACCGAATATTACTTATGTCCATGTCTCACGAATATGACAGCATTGCCGCACTGCGCGATGCACTGACAACGCGCAAGGTCAGCGCCACAGAACTGGCCAACAGTGCGCTGCAGGCCGCCCAGGCTCACGCATCACTGAACGCGTTCCTGCACATTGACCCCGAACTCACGCTGGCCCAGGCACGCGCCGCTGACGCCCGGCTGGCATCGGGTCAGGCCGATGCCCTTACCGGGGTACCCATCGCCCACAAAGACGTTTTTGTCACGCAAGGCTGGCGCACCACCGCCGCCAGCAAAATGCTGGAACACTACACCAGCCCGTTCGATGCCACCGTGGTGTCACGCCTGGCCCAGGCCGGTGCCGTGTCCATCGGCAAACTGAACTGCGACGAATTCGCCATGGGCTCCGGCAACGAGAACTCTGCGTTTGGCCCGGCCCGCAACCCCTGGAACGTCAACCATGTACCAGGCGGCTCATCGGGGGGCTCGGCCGCTGCCGTAGCCGCCGGTATCGTGCCGGCCACCACAGGTACCGACACGGGCGGCTCCGTACGCCAGCCCGCCGCCCTGTGCGGGGTCAGCGGCATCAAACCCACCTACGGTACGGTATCGCGGTTTGGCATGATTGCCTTCGGCTCAAGTCTTGACCAGGCCGGGCCGGTGGCCCGCCACGCCAAAGACCTGCTCGAACTGCTCGACACCATGAGCGGCTTCGACGAGCGTGACTCCACCAGCCTTGAGTTTTGCGACGGCGTCGCCAATGCGCCTGGCCGTATTCGCAGCGAATTCAACGACGCGGTTGCCCGCTTCGATGCCAACGGGTCGAAACCCCTGCAAGGCCTGCGCATTGGTGTTCCAACCGAATTTTTCAACGAAGGCCTGTCAGCCGACGTGGGTGCCGCCGTCGAGGCCGCGCTGCAACAGTACGAAGCGCTGGGCGCCACACGTGTCAGTATTTCACTGCCTCGCACCAAACTGTCCATCCCGGCTTACTACGTCATTGCGCCGGCCGAGGCCTCCAGCAACCTGTCGCGCTACGACGGGGTTCGCTACGGGTATCGCACCCCCAGCTATACTGACCTGGCTGACATGACCAGCCGGTCACGCGCCGAAGGTTTCGGCCAGGAAGTCATCCGGCGCATCATGGTTGGCACCTATGTGCTGTGCCATGGCTACTACGATGCCTACTACCTGCAGGCGCAGCGTGTCCGTCGCATGATCGCCAACGATTTCCAGCAGGCCTTTGCCGGGCAGTGCGACGTCATCATGGGGCCGGTCACGCCAACCGTTGCCAAACGCATCGGCGACAACCGTGATGACCCTACCGCCGACTGGCTGGCCGATATCTACACGCTGGGTGTCAGCCTGGCCGGCTTGCCGGCCGCCTCCATCCCCTGCGGGTTTGGCGGCGCCGATTCCAGCCTGCCCGTCGGGCTGCAGATCATCGGCAACTATTTCCGTGAAGGTCAGGTCCTGGCTGTCGCCGACCGCTTCCAGCAAGCCACCGACTGGCATCAACGTAAACCGGAACTGAAATAATGGAATGGGAAATTGTCATCGGGCTTGAAACTCACGCCCAGCTATCGACGGCATCCAAAATCTTTTCGGGCAGCAGCACCACCTACGGCGCCCTGCCCAACACGCAAGCCAACGAAATCGACATGGCCCTGCCCGGCAGCCTGCCAGTCATGAACCGCGGTGCGGTCGAACGCGCGATTGCCTTTGGCCTGGCGGTGGGGGCCCATGTTGCGCCGCGCTCAATCTTCGCGCGCAAAAACTACTTTTACCCCGATCTGCCCAAAAACTATCAAATCAGCCAGTTTGAGCTCCCGGTCGTTCAAGGTGGCGAAATCCGGTTTTTTGTCGGCGATACCGAAAAAACAGTTCGCCTGACACGTGCCCACCTTGAAGAAGACGCCGGCAAATCACTGCACGAGAACTTCACCGGGCCGCATGGCGAATCGTCCACCGGCATCGACCTGAACCGCGCCGGCACTCCCCTGCTTGAAATCGTCTCTGAACCCGAAATCCGTTCGGCGGCCGAAGCGGTAGCCTACGCGCGCACCCTGCACAGCCTGGTCGTATGGCTGGGTATTTGCGACGGCAACATGCAGGAAGGTTCATTCCGCTGCGACGCCAACGTATCGGTTCGCCCCAAAGGCCAGGCCGAATTTGGCACGCGCTGCGAAATCAAGAACCTGAACTCGTTCCGCTTCCTTGAACGCGCCATCATTCACGAAGCACAACGGCAAATCGAACTGATCGAAGATGGCGGCAAGGTGCGCCAGGAAACCCGCCTGTACGACGCCGACAAAGACGAAACACGCAGCATGCGCAGCAAGGAAGATTCCGACGATTACCGGTACTTCCCCGACCCTGACCTGCCGCCGCTGGTGATTGCCCCCGAATGGGTTGAGCGCGTCAAGGCCAGCATGCCCGAATTGCCCGGCGCCAAGCGCAAGCGCTTCGAATCCGACCTGGGCCTCACCGGCTACGATGCCGCTCAATTGACCATGAGCCGCGCCGTTGCCGATTATTTTGAAGCCACCGCCAGACACCTGCCCGACGGCCAGGCCAAGCTGGCCGCCAACTGGGTACTGGGCGAAGTCTCGGCTGCACTGAACCGCGACGAAAAAGACATCGATGCCATCCCGGTCAGCGCTGAAGCCCTGGCTGGCCTGATCAAACGCATCATCGATGGCACCATTTCCAACAAAATCGCCCGAGATGTATTTGCAGCCATGTGGGCCGGCGAAAATGGCGGTGAGGCCGATGCCATCATCGACGCCAAAGGCCTGAAGCAGATCAGTGACACCGGTGCCATCAGCAAGATGGTTGACGATGTCCTGGCCGCCCACCCGGCCATTGTCGAAGAATATCGCGCTGGCAAACAGAAAGCCTTCAATTCACTGGTCGGCCAGATCATGAAGGCCGCAAAGGGCAAGGCGAACCCGCAGCAGGTCAACGACCTGCTGAAGGAAAAGCTGGGTTAAACGCCGTATTTCTTGCGGTAAGCCGCGACGGCATCGCGGTGTACCGCAAGATCGGTACTGTTTTCAAGCAGTGCCATGATGTCGGCCAGCGACGCGATGCTGACCACAGGCATGCCATAGCGGTTAGATACGTCCTGTACGGCCGAATGCGCCGACAAGGCGTCATCGGGGCCGGCGCGCTCCATGCGGTCAAGCGCAATAAGAACAGCCGCAGGCTCTGCCCCTGCCGCACGAATGATCTGCACCGATTCACCCACCGACGTACCGGCCGTAATCACGTCATCGATAATCACCACACGCCCCTGCAACGGAGCACCCACCAGCACCCCGCCTTCGCCGTGGTCTTTGGCCTCTTTGCGATTGAACGCAAACGGGATGTCACGCCCTTGCATGGCCGGATGCTGTGACAACGCCACTGCTGTCGCTGTCGCCAGCGGAATGCCCTTGTAGGCCGGCCCGAACAGCATGTCGAACTGAAGGCCGGAATCGACCAGGGCCTGGGCATAAAACTGCGCCAGGCGACCCACCGACAAACCCGAATTGAACAACCCGGCGTTGAAAAAATAAGGACTTAAACGCCCTGACTTGACCTTGAATTCACCAAAGCGCAAAACGCCCTGCTGAAGTGAAAATTTGACGAAATCGGTACGTGTGGTGGTTTCGGACATGGGCAGACACTAATCAGGTAAGAACTAAAACCACATTATCGTCGATAATATCTTTGCCGGGCAGCCGGCCCATACAGAAGGATCCCCTATGCGAATGCCTGTTTACTACATTTCACACGGTGGCGGCCCCTGGCCCTGGATGCCGGAAGCCAGCGAAAAATACGCCATTTTGACCGCAGCGCTGCGCGACATACCCAGTCAACTGCCGCGCAAACCCAAAGCCATACTTATGGTGTCGGCGCACTGGGAAGCCAATGGCGGTTTCCTGATCATGGGCAACCCGAACCCGCCCATGCTGTATGACTATTACAACTTCCCGCCCCATACTTACGAGATTCAATACCCTGCTCCCGGTTCGCCCGAACTGGCCCGTCGTGTTGCCGGCCTGCTGGACACCACGGGTCTGCCGCATGCCATCGACACCGAACGCGGTTTTGATCATGGGGCATTTGTGCCGTTGGCCGTCATGTGGCCACAGGCTGATATTCCGGTCGTTCAACTGTCAATTGAAACCCATTTCGACCCTGAACTGCACCTGGCCCTTGGCCGCGCCCTTGAACCCCTGCGCGATGAAGACGTGCTGATCATTGGCAGTGGCCTGAGCTACCACAACCTGCGCGAAATTCGCAGCATTGGTGCCGAGCCGTCAGCCCAGTTTGATGCCTGGTTGCAAAAAGTGCTGGTACAAGACCCGATCAGCCAGCGCAGCGCCGCCCTGTGCGACTGGGAAAACGCACCTGCCGCCCGTCGCGCCCACCCGCGCGAAGACCATCTGCTTCCCCTGATGGTGGCCACGGGTGCCGCAGAAACAGAAACGGCGACCTGTGTCCACCACGAGGTCACCGCGTTTGCGAACATTACGGCGTCAAGTTTCAGGTTTGGTTAACCGGTAGCACCCGGTGTCTTGCAGGGTTGCCTGCAAGCAGCCATGAGGTACCAGGCCGTTGATGTGTTCGTGCAGGTAACGGATTAACCCGAGCGTGGCAGCGCCGATGCCGGCAGCCCGAATACCCGGTCAAATCCCCAGCTGAACGCAAAAGTGTACACCAGGAAAAACACAATAAAACCGGCGTCAAGCACCAGGGCTTCCCACAATGACACGTTCAGCCACCAGGCAAAGAACGGCACCAGGAACACCACCAGCCCTCCCTCGAAACCGATGGCGTGAATCAGGCGTCGGCCCAGGCTACGGCCACGCTTGCGCTGACGTGCTTCCCAGCGTTCATAAATGATGTTCCAGGCCAGATTCCACACAACGGCAATGGCCGAGGCGGCCACCGAGGCCACCCCTGCACTGGTCGCGTCGTAACCCAGCAAATACAACACGGTTCCCGTCAAGGCAATCGCAATGCCTTCATACAGTGACACATACACTACCCTGCGCTTGATGCCCTGCATGGTTTACAGCGCCGTGTCGTAGTCAATGATCAAAGGCGCGTGGTCGCTGAACCACTGGTCTTTAAACACCCAGCCCCGGGTAGCGGTAGCCGCAATGTCGGCCGTGGCAATCTGGTAGTCAATACGCCAGCCCACGTTGTTGGCGCGCGCCTGACCCCGGTTGCTCCACCAGGTGTAGGCCTCGCCTTCGGCATCGGGGTAAAGCCGGCGAAACACATCAACCCACGCCAGCTCGTCAAATACCCGCGTCAGCCAGGCCCGTTCTTCAGGCAGAAACCCGCTGTTCTTGAGATTGCCCTTCCAGTTTTTAAGGTCAATTTCTTTATGAGCAATGTTCCAGTCGCCACACAAAATAACCCGGCGCCCGGCCTGGGCCAGCGCCTGCAAATGGCCGTAGAAAACGTCCATGAAACTGTATTTTGCGGCCTGGCGGTGATCGCCACTGGAACCTGAGGGCAAATACACCGAAATAACTGAAAAACCGTCGTACACCAGCTCGATATAACGGCCTTCCGCATCAATTTCAGGCACACCCAGCCCTTCAATCACCTGATCGGGTGTCTGGCGAGCATAGATACCCACACCGCTGTAGCCCTTCTTTTCAGCATAATGGAAATACCCCTGGTAGCCCGATGGGGTACGCATTTCGGGGGTCAGGTTGGCGTCTTGTGCCTTCAGTTCCTGCAGACAGATAAAGTCGGCATTCTGTTGCGGCAGCCATTCGAAAAAACCTTTGTTGGCCGCTGAACGAATACCGTTCAGGTTGGCCGAAATAACACGCAGCATAAATCAGGATTCCGCTTCACGGCCGGTAGAATCAAGGGCACGGATTTCAGTGCGCTTCAACCACAGCAACACCAAACCCGGCAACGCAATCACTACCGTCAGAACAAAAAAATGGGGCCAGCCTATGGCCTCGACCAGTGGCGGTGTCAATGGGCCGGCCAGATACGTGCGCCCCACGGCCGACAAAGCCGACAACAAGGCAAACTGGGTGGCCGAAAACTGCTGGTTGCAC